>JANQRQ010000016.1 GCA_028284485.1 Planctomycetaceae bacterium
TTCCAAACAACGAAGTCGCGTCGCCTACGTGCCACAACGCGGAAGCGTTGATTGGGATTTCCCGGTGAGTGCGCTGCATGTCGTTGCGATGGGTTTGTACCGCCGGATCGGTTGGTGTCGGCCCGTGACCGCAAAGCATCGAAAAAAGGCTTTCGATGCTTTGGACCGTGTGGGAATGGCGGGATTTGCAGATCGTCAGATCAGCCAGCTTTCCGGCGGACAGCAGCAACGTGTATTTCTGGCCCGGGCGTTAGTGCAAGAAGCGGATTTGTATTTGATGGATGAGCCGTTTGCAGGTGTCGATGCCGCCACCGAGCGGGCCATCGTCGAAATCCTGCGACAATTGCGTGAAGCGGGAAAAACGGCTTTGGTCGTCCACCACGATTTGCAGACAGTTAACGAATATTTTGACCACGTGCTGCTGCTGAATATGCGTCTTGTTGCGTCCGGCCCAACTGCCGAGGTGTTCACGCCGGAAAACTTGAGAAAAACCTATGGCGGCAAACTGGCACTATTGGAACGCGTTGGCCACCGGATGACGCTCGACAAAACTGGCCAGTAAGCTTTGCGCGGTACTCTTCGATTTGGAATGACGCTGGCGCTAGTTTCCGACGATGTCCAGTCGTTGAAACGGCATACCTTTGGTTCGCGAGTTGTGCGGACCGATTCAGCGACACGTCAGAGCAGTTGGAAACGATTTGTTAACCTCGAATGTGGACCTACAACACACAAGTTGTCATGGCCGGGACGTTGCTACTCGGCATTTCCGCCGGCGTTGTCGGCGTCTTCATGCTGCTGCGCAAGCGGGCATTAGTGGGTGATGTTGTCAGCCATGCTGCCCTCCCGGGGATTGCGGCGGCATTCCTCCTGTTTGAAACGATTCGTCCAGGAACGGGAAAAGCTTTGCCGGTGTTGCTCACGGGCGCAGTCGTGACAGGATTTCTCGGGGTTCTGTGTACGATTGGCATTCGGCGCTATACGCGCATCAAAGAGGATGCGGCACTTGCGATTGTGTTAAGCGTATTTTTTGGAGTCGGCATTGCGCTGTTGACGGTTGTGCAATCACTTCCCACGGGCAATGCAGCCGGTCTTCATGATTTCATTTATGGAAAAACGGCATCAATGGTGGTCGATGATGTGAAGGTGATTTCGATCGCATCGGTCGTCGTGCTCATCGCATGTGGCCTGCTGTTCAAAGAGCTGGCGATGATTTGCTTTGATATGGAATTCGCCGGTGCACAGGGATGGCCGGTCGCCTGGTTGGACCTCGTTTTGATGTGCCTGGTGGTCGGGGTGACTGTGATTGGATTGCAAAGCGTTGGATTGCTTTTGGTTGTGGCCATGTTAATTATTCCAGCGGCGTCGGCGCGATTTTGGACGGACAGACTGCTGCCCATGACAATCGTCTCCGCTGTGCTCGGCGGGATGAGCGCGGCCCTGGGAGTTTTGGCGAGCGCCTCGATTCCTCGTTTGCCGGCCGGAGCGATTATCGTGCTCGTCGGTTCGACGTTTTTTGCGTTGAGCTTGCTGTTCGGGACACGCCGTGGGGCGCTGCGTCGTTTTCAAGTTCTGCTCACGCTACGGCGGCGTGTGGGAAGGCATGACTTGTTACGTGCCTTTTACGAAGTGCTCGAAGCACGTGGATGCACGAGCGACGACTTCCGATTGGCCGAGACGCCTGTTTCTGAATCCGAGCTACAAACCATGCGAACCTGGGCACCGTCGCGGCTACACCGTCTGCTGCGAACATGCCGATCAGACGGATTAATTGCGCAAGACGATCAAGGTGAATTTCGACTGACTCGCTTGGGCGTTGACGAGGCACGCCGTGTCGTTCGCAATCACCGCCTGTGGGAGATTTATTTGATCAATTATGCCGATATCGCTCCCAGCCATGTCGATCGCGATGCCGATCTGATTGAACATATTCTCGATCCGGATTTGATTGCGGAACTCAATCAAATCCTCAGCAAACAGTTCCCGCAAATGGTCGTGCCACCAAGCCCACACACAATCGATCAGCCGGCAGGCGCTGTTTAATGTCAATGAAAACCAGAAAGCAACATACGACTTTGCGGTTGTTCTGAAGTAAGCAATGTTCACAGATTTCCTCAACATTTTGGCCGACTGGAGCCAATTCGACTCCTGGATCGTCGTCTGTGCGGCGTTAGCCGCCGGCGCTTGCGCGATACCGGGGTGTTTTCTTGTGCTAAGGCGTCAAAGCTTGATGGGCGATGCGCTCAGCCACACCGTTTTGCCGGGAATCGCAGGTGCGTTTCTGCTCTCGCATGGATTGATGACATCCGGATGGATGACGCCGGAAACTTACGAGTCAACCTGGCATTTGGGGTTGTTCGCCGGGGCAATCAGCATCGGAATTCTGACGGCACTATTAACGCAATTCATTCAGAATCTCGGCGGTGTCGAAAGCAGTGCCGCATTGGGAATCGTTTTTACAACATTGTTCGCCATTGGGCTGGTCATGATCCGCATGGCAGCCGATCAGGTTGATCTCGATCCAGATTGTGTGCTCTATGGTGCAATCGAGTCGTCTATTCTCGATACGGTCGGAACGACCGATATCCCCCGTGCAGCGGTCGTTAATGGTGCCGTGCTCGTTTTGAATCTGCTTTTGGTTGTTGTGTTTTACAAAGAGCTAAGGATTAGCGCATTCGACCCCGAATTGGCGACAACATTAGGTATCAATGCCCAGGTGATGCATTACGGCTTGATGGCCGCCACGGCCGTCACGCTCGTCGCTGCATTCGAAAGTGTGGGCAGTATTCTGGTAATCGCAATGCTGATCGTACCGGCAGCAACCGCATTTTTGTTGACGCACCGATTACATGTCATGATTGGGTTGAGCTTGGTCGTCGGCGCGGTGAGCGCCCTCTTGGGGCATGTTTTGGCGATGACCTTGCCGACAATTGTCACTAAGAGTTGGGGAGGGCCTTCGATTCAAGGGACGAGCACAGCGGGGATGATTGCGGCAGCGTCTGGAGCTTGCTTCTTTCTTGCCGTCTTGTTGAGTCCGCGACAGGGTGTGTTGAGTTTATTGATCGCGCGCCAACGCCTGCGTCTGCGTATCGTCGCGGAAGACGTCTTGGGCCTGTTGATTCGTTTGGAAGAATCAGAAGATTCAGCAGTAGCGCAGACAGCTTCACAGATTTGCGAACGCTTGGGAACCGGCCGGCTGAAAACACGCTTGGCGATCATCGGCTTGACGCGTCAACAGCGATTAGCAAGTAGCTCCGACGGAGTCTCTCTCACCGAACGAGGTCGATCATCGGCCAATCGGCTGGTGCGCTCGCATCGGTTGTGGGAGAGTTACATGGCGAAGCATTTTGTCGTTCCCGACGATCACCTGCACGAAACCGCTTCCCGCGTCGAACACTTTCTGGATCCGGATTTACGCGAGGAACTGGCCGAAGAGCTGGATGCTCCGGAGACCGATCCGCACGGCCGGGCGATCCCCCCCGAAAGCGAATCGAAGTGAAGTTGGCTGACAGAAAAAGCCGTCAGCCGATGCGCGCAAGTCGGCCGGTCCGCAATTGTGTTCAATAGCCGCCGACGATTTCGCCGTCCGACCGATTGATGAGGTTGCTAAAGAGGTTCGGGCTGATGTTTTCACTAATGAACTTGACCGATCCGTCGCCGAATAAGAATTGGCAGCCACCCAGATGTGGGCTGCTAAACCCGCCGACCAGCTTCGCGCCGGACTCCGGACTGAACAACGCGATTCCGTCGATGGAATCTTCTCCGGCCGATTCAGGTGCCGCCGACTCTCCCGAATTATCCCGGCGAAATGACAGTTGATCATTAATAGTCCAGCCTCCGTTGCGCAAGGACGAGTCTGTTCCAGATGCCCAGCCGCGGTCAGAATTCGCATCGAAAATTCGGCGCTCGCCGACAAAAATCGTATGGGAGCTGCCGTCGGGAATATCGTGGTAACGAACCGCGCTGTTCAAGAAGAAGACACCGTTGTTATCGACATTGATCGGTGCTTCAAAGCTGTGATGGCTACCAGCGTAATTCGTAAAGCCGATGCTTCCATAAGAATGAGGGTCGGACGGACAGATGAGGACGTCAGGCTGCCTGGCGCGAGCGGCTTTATTCTTTTCGTCGTAAACGCTGACGGAAAAGTCAAAATGCTTGTACGTATTGCCTTCCTCGAGGTAAGGAAGAATCTGGACAATCCAACTGAAATGATACCCATCGCCGCCGACGTCGACGGGACCAGTGGCGTTGACACAGCCCGGCGGAAATACTTCGTGCGACATTTCGTAGTTGTGAATCGCCAGCCCGATCTGCATGAGGTTGTTCTTGCATTGCGTTCGACGGGCCGCTTCGCGCGCCTGCTGTACCGCCGGCAGCAATAGGGCAATCAGTATCGCGATGATGGCAATGACCACCAAGAGTTCAATCAATGTAAATCCGGTTGAAGATCTTCTCGCCGGTGTTTTGAAGCATCTCTGTTTCATAACTGAAACTCCTTAGCCGCCTCTGATACTAGTCCTAAAATCAAACGAAAATTCAAAGCCGAAGCGGCCTGTTATGGTTCCTGTGCGGAAGATCGATCGATTGCCGTTTCGGGCTGAGCGATCAGAACTCGTTTGGAAACACGCGCGTTTGCCGTGACGTTACGTGGGTACTCGGCCAACACGAAAATGCCGACACGCCCTGGAAGCTCGCTTTGAGGTTCGACGCGGATTGTCACATCCGCCGCTCCTCGTTCTGCTAACTCGACGGCGTCGATGCTCCAGGTTTCACCTTCGTAGCCGGAGTCGTCCTGAAGTTTGGCGGCAGCGCGTTCGATTCCTGCCTCGGCGAGCCAACGCGCCTGCCGATGAATCTGTTCGTGACGAATCTGCTTTCGGTGGGCCAAAGCCACCTTAGCCATCGACGCCCCGATCATGGCAATGACCAACAGGCAAATCATGACGATCAATACAATTGCACCTCGACGGTCGCGCAGCCGTGACGAAGAATGCGTCATCGGTCTTCGTCGAACAGGTGAATGAAGAGTTCGCATGATGTTGTTATGGGTTTTATCTATTTCTCTTGTGTGTTTGGTTCGATGAATCGTAAATCACGAGAAACCCGCGCCAGCACATGAAACGGTCGTCTGGGGGACTCGACGGTCGATGCCAACGGTGTGGCATTCTCGAGCTGATAAATCAAAGTCGCAGTGCTTTGAGTCTGCGAAATCTCAAATATGACATTTCCATCGAGCAACGCGAAATCCTCGCGTGCGACATTCCCATTGGTGTTCTCTGCTAACCGCGAAACATTTCCGGGGCCGCTTGTGTAACTCACGTTTTGGCCGGTGGGCAGATGCACGACGAGCGAAGCCTGAGGTCCGGTCGGGTCCTGCGCAAGTTCCACGGAGCGCGCCGCGTGGATGTCATCACGAAACTGATTCGCCAACCGTGAAAAGCTTGTGCCCGAATTCAGTGATTTCAAACCGCTCCCCTCGGCGCGAAGCATCAACACAATCGTCGTCACACTGACTGTGGCGATTACAGACAATGTCGAGATCACGACCAATGTTTCGATGAGTGTCACGCCGCGCCGCGTCATGTTTCGTCGGTTTTCCTTTCAAAGACCCAAGCCGAAAGCCGGACCGGTGCCAGAAACGTCCCGTTGCGACCTTTCCATTTGAGGGATACGTCGATTCGTTTCGATGCCGGCGAGTCAGAATTGTCGTTGATCCCGACTTCCAACTCCGCATTGGGAAGGTAGTCTTGGGCGGTCTCCGACAATTCGATCGTCGCCGTCTCAGCCGTGACTTCCTCCCAATCTCGCAGTGTTAACTCTTCAAGAATGTTTTCGACTTCTTCGATCGCAAATTGTCGGCGCTGGGCCGCGCTGCGTTCTCCGGCAACGACCTGGATTAAAGGGATGACAGTCACTGTGACCGTGCCGAGCAGCAGTCCTGCGATCAAGATTTCAGTAATCGTGAATCCGGATCGGTATCGACTGGCGATGGCCGAAGCGAAAAGGCCGCGCCGCAGAGTCGAATGCGAAATCATTGGGTGACGGTAATTCTTCATCCCACTCTCAATAGACCGAAGGTCGCCACGATTCTGTTTGTCCACTTTGCGGAATGCTTCAAATGAACTGCCGTTCCCATTGCTATCTTGCTTCGCGAAAAGTCGTTCATTTGCGAATTCCCCCACGGATTAAGCGAGATCGTTGACCAATTTAATCAGGGGCATAAATAAGGCGATACAGACATACGCCACTGCTAAACCGATTGCCACGATGATGAACGGGCGTACGAGCTCCAACCAGCGGGCCACCTTGTAACGTTGCCGACGTTCCACGGAATCGGCCATTTGACGAAGCACCCATGGCAAGTTGCCCAGTCGCTCGGCGGCGCTAATGGCGGGCACCTCGGTTTTGCGGAGTAGTCCCTGTTCGCGAAAGACGTCCCAGGGATCGTTTCCGCCGCGCGCCGCGATCTCCGCAGCGCTCAGGCTATGGCGAATATGGGACCGTGGATGGTGGACTGCCAGTTCGGTGATTCCCTCGAAGAGTGGCTGACCCGCTTCAACGTTGAAGGAGAGAGCGCGCAGAATCCACGGTGTGTCGCTCCTCGGAAACCAGCGTGTCAAAGCACTGCTACGGATATTGCCCCATCCGCGGTAAATCCCGATTAACAACACAACGAGGAATAGGATCGGTAATCCGAGTACCGGGCACCACAGCAACATGTTTTCAGCCATGCTGTCTGATGCATCGATCAGCCCTTCCGTTAACAAGGGCAGTTCCATTCCGAAGCCTTCGAAGATTGCTTTGAATTTTGGAATGATCCAAATCATTTGAAACGCGACAATTGTAAAGATGGCGCCGAACACCGCGCAATAGTAGACCCCCAGCCAGGTAAATGAGAACATTTCATTGGCCGGAGTCATTTGACGGATATGGTATGTGGCGACTTCTCTCAGCGCGCTGTCCAGTTTGCCCGATTTCTCGCCCGACCGAATGGCCGTGAGTGCGAAATCGGGGACAAGTCCCGGACATTCATCCAAGGCGTCCGGCAGCGATAGGCCTTCGCGCAACCGTTCCGCCAATGCCAGCGTGCGCACGCGGTTCTTTCCCCAAAACGTTAACGCTTGTGCTTCGATTTCGTCCGCCAAAGGCATGTCGTATCGGACGGAAATGGCCATCGCCCAAAGTAACTGTCCCTGACGTGCACGTTTGGCGTTGGCCAGGATCATCACAATGGCTGCGACCAGAATCACGGTCAACAAAGAGATGATTAAAAACGCGGGAACCAGGAGCGTCATCGGTAGGAAGACGAAAATCCAACCCAGGATCCGAAGCCGCGCCAAATTGCGGTCTCGTGTCGCTTCGCCGACCACATCGTCAGCGTTCAACCGGCTCGATAACCGAAAGACCAAAAAGCCCGTCGTCCCAATCAGGACTGTCACGATCAGGCCAACGCCGACCCCGAAAATCAATCCGAACTCGTCAGCATGGTTTAATGCGATGTTGATCGCTGCCGCGCAAAGGACCATCACGCCGAGCAGCCCAAACCCCATCACCGCCGATCCAAATACGCCAAGCCAAGTCTGCAGATTCTGGGGGTCAGTCGACTGCCGGTGGTTGCGCGCCATCGATTCGCTGATTAAGATCCCCAGGCCCATCAAGGGGATCATAAGAATCAAGAAGAATGCGATTAAAATTTCCATGGGATATACGAAACTCTTAGGCCAAATCGTTTAACAATTGGATTAACGGCATGAACATGGAAAACACCAGGCCACCACAAATCACAGCGACCGTGACGAGAACAATCGGTTCGATAATTACCGCGATCGAATTCGTTTGAATATTGGTACGTGCCGCAAACAATTCTGCCGAGGCCCGCAAAACTTCTACGAAAGCGTTGCGTTGCTTTTCCCAGCGAAAAAGGCTGACGACCGCCGATGAAAAATTCGGTAAATTGGTTGCAGCCTCCGAGAGCGGCTCGCCATGTTCGATGTATCCCGAAACCTGTCGGCCCCCTTCTCGCAGATTGGGGTCGCCGGTGCCGGCGCCGGCCAAACGGACCGATTCGGGTAAGGGAACGCCGTTTTCGACAAGCATCGCCAGGATTTGGCAAAATCGCGACTGTGCTGCGTAATGAAAAATGGGACCGATCAGCGGAATGGCATTAACCAGCCTTCTTCTCAGAGCCGGTCCCCCCAAAAGTCCGATGCCAATCCAAATCGAAAACACGACCGCCACAAACCCGACGGCGGCAATCCAGCCGTAGGAAATGACGAAATCGGCAATCGTCAGCACAGCAAAGGTGACGAACGGCAATTCCATGCCAAAGCCTTCAAAAATGTCGCCGAACGATGGAACGATCATCACGAGGAACAGGAGCGTCACGAGGAAAGTGGCGCAAATCAGTAGAGCGGGATAGGTCAAACTGACGATGATCCGTCGACGTAAGTCCTGGTTTCTGCGTGCGAACGTCAGATACTCCGCCAACATGACTCCGAGATTGCCTGACTGGGCACCAGCGCGGATCATGGCGGCGAGGTGCTGTGGAATGCCTTTGCCGTATCGATTGAGAGCCTGTTCCAGCGAGTCCCCGGCTTCCAGTCGTTGGCTCACCGCCAGCAAGACTCGCTGCGTTCGCTTGGAAGTCATTTCCTCGGCCATGGCCCGCAATCCCGACGAAAGCGGCAGGCCTGAATGCGTGATGTCGGCGACGCGCGAGGCGACTTGCAGGTAGTCCTTTTCCGTCAAGCGTGTAGGGGTGTCAACGCGATCATTGGCATCCGCTGGTTGGGTTTCGGACTGCTCCTCGATGCGCACAACCGCAAGTCCCTGTTCCTGCAAATTGGCAACCACATCGTCATGATTGGCGGCTTCGATCGTGCCGGTGACATGCTCGCCGAGGGAATTTGTGGCTTGGTAATGATATTGAGGCATATCGGTTTGCGGTCGTCTCTAAATGATTTCTTAACCGGTCATTGCTTTTAGTAATTCGGTCAGCGGGAAGAACACAGTCAATCCGTATGCGAGTGTGACACCGCCACCGACGATGACCACCAATGCGATTGGTAGCATTCTTTTTAACGTGTCGCATTGATGTAAGGCGCGTCTCCGATAGACTTCCGAAAGTTGCTTGAGCGAGGCGGCTAAAGATTCGGGCGTACTGCTCGTGCTCATCATCCAGCGCATGAAGGACGGCAGTGTTGGTTGATTCTGAACAGCCTCGTTGAGCGGTTGACCGCGCTGTAAGTTCTCGGCAATCGAATGGCCGGCCATGACGAGCCGGGAATCGCCGGTGGTGTCGGCAGCCAGGATAATCGCTTCATGCAGCGGGACCGAATGCCGTACCAAAATCGACAACATCTCGGCGAAGTTCGCGCGATAAAAATTGTCTTTCATTCCGGTAATGCCTGGGAGCATCAGGCGATTCCAAAAGGCGACTTTACGAGGAGCCAACTTTCCGTACTTCTTCCAGACGGTGCTGGACGTGTCGGCTGTGCGGGTGATCCCCCCGAATAGTCCTCGCCCTGGCGAAATGGAAAAATGGCTCGAGACGTTCCACCACACGATCATCAGCAACAGCAACAACGGCACGAGCCATCCCCATATTCCAACGGTGTCGTGCATCGATTGCAAAAACGGTATCAACCAGTTTTCCGGCAAATGAAACAAGTGGTAGACATCGACGAACTGTGGAATCATGTACAGCGAGAAGGCGACCAAGAGCCCGAATGCCAGAATGATGACAGAAAGCGGATAGATCAGCGACAGGCCGACCTTGCGACGCAGGTCCATAACTGTTCGGGAGAAATTGGTCAGCGAGTCGAGCGCGTCGGGCAATTGCCCGGTTCGCAGGCCGGCGTCGATGACGGCTCGATAGGCGGGCGGGAAATTATTCTGTTCCTGCAGCAGCGCGTCGTTGAGCGACTCACCGTTGTGTAACCGAGTGTGCAATCGATCGGTCAGTTTGCCCAATCGACCGCTGACTTCCCAACGGAATCCTTCAAGTCCGAGTTCGATGGGAATGCCCGCACGAACCAACGAGGCAATCTCATCGTTCAGCGCGATCAGATCGTCGAGTGAAATCGGCCGATTCCCTTTCGACTCTGCAGAGGACATCTCCATCCTTTCACCGCAATCCCAAAACTCGTCTGACTTCAACCGGGCTGGTCATCCCTGATTCGACCGCTTCCAATGCACGCTTCCAACAAGTCTCCATCCCCGCTTCGACTGCAATCGCTTCGATTTCGGCGGCGTCACTGCGGGAGAGGATCGCCCTCCCCGTTTTCTGCAGATCGGGAAGCAAGAGTTCCGCCAGAACAGACCGACCGGTGTATCCAGTTCCCCCACATTTTTCACACCCGACGGCCTTCCAGGACTTATCGACGTCGAGCCCCAGCCGATTTTTCTTCTCGTCGTCGGGTATCGAGCAGGAACACAAACGACGGACGAGCCGCTGGCAAATGATTCCAAGAATACCACTGCGCAACAGGTAAGGCTCGATGCCCATATCGGACAATCGGCTAACAGCACCGGCAGCACTTCCGGCATGAAACGTGGTGATGACCAAGTGGCCCGTCAGCGAGGCTTGAAAGACCGTCTCTGCCGTTCCCTTATCGCGGATTTCGCCAACCATGATGACATCGGGGTCTTGCCGCATCAGGGATCGCAATCCGGTTGTGTAATCAAAACCGCAATTCGCGTTGATCTGCGATTGCGCGACTCTTTCAACAACCGCTTCGATGGGATCTTCCAGGCTGACCAGACTCTTCTCGTTGCCGAATTCGTTGACGAGTTCACGCAGGCAGGCGTAGTTGGTCGTAGTCTTGCCGCTGCCGGCTGGCCCGGCGATCAGGATCACGCCGCCGGTTTCCATCAGCAGTTTCCGCAGCCCCGTTGCGACGTCGTCGGGTAACTGTAAGTCGTCGAGGAACCGATAGCGGCCCGAACCGACGAACAAACGGATCACCGCCTTTTCTCCGTAGAGTGTGGGAAATGTGCTGACGCGCATCTCCGCATCGTGTGATTCGACTCGAATTCTTCCCTCTTGGGGCACGTCCGTTTGATACGTCAATAGTTCGGCCAACACTTTGAGACGTGCGACGATATTTGGGGCAACTTCGCGGGGCAGTTCGGCGACTTGGTGCAGGACGCCGTCGAGCCGCCACAGCATTTGGAGACCGTCTTGCGTTGGTAGCAAATGCACATCGCTGGCGGTGGCGTTACGCGACGAGGTGAGAATCAGGTCGACCATTTCGGTCGCGTATTGCGGCGACTCGGGTTCGAGTTTGGCGATAGCCGATGACAAATGCTCTTGCAGAGTTGTTGCCATCGTCGAATTCGGGGAATTCGCTTCGCGTGCGGTCGTCAACGGAGGCATCTCGAATTTGGGGTGTTTTTGATCGATCGTAGACGACGATTCGAAACCATGAGAGGGCTGCTGGGATTGGGTTGCCAGGGACCCCTGCGTCATCGTATCAAGGCCTTCCGCCAAATGCCAAAAGTTCTAGAAAGGTATCCGTTTCTGTAAAGAGAGACTCCGCACTTCAGGGGATTTGTCTCGCAAAGTTGCGATTTTGATGAGAACCAACCATCGCCGATTCGGGGCAAAGGAGTCGCAATACGACTGCTATGGGACCGGCGTGATTCACCGCCGACTTCGTTTGCGCAGGATAGATTCGAACCTGCTTCGCAGGGGTTCACCGAATGGCCACCTTCATTCAGCAGGAGATGTGAGGCCGCTCTGAATGCTCCGGCACAAGCCGATCTCAAGTCGGAGAATTCCTAACGCGGCACTGTTCATCGATGTCGCATCATCCGCGCTTAGATTCACTTGATCCGCTTGGCTGGCGATTTCGTTGGAACCTGTGTCTTGCCTGCTGAAATCCATGGGTTTCAAAAAACGGCAGACAACTTGAGGAACGGCCCATGTCAGAAATCGTTCATTTCGCTATGTTTATCATAGTTGTGGGCTTTTTCATTTCGCCCATATTCTTTGTGGCACCCCTGCTTATCGTTGTCGGAACGCCGTTCGTCTGGTTATGGCCGCGGCTCAATCGGGCGGAACCGTATTTCGAGGCCGTTTGGCGTCGCTATCGCGGGATTTGGGACTACATTTGCTTGTTGGCGGGCTTGGTGTGAATGGAGCGATTGGGGATCGGAATCAGCCACGTGGATTCCAGATTTCCGGGGGCGACTTTTCTCAAATGCAAACAATCCCATTCCTGAAATCCAACAGTCGAGCATTCTCGAATGGGTCAATCGATCTGGCATCGTTACGTAAGCTTACTGTGAGTTAGACGTTTGCATCGACGATGCCGGATTGGGGTGAGTTGCGCGGTCAGACCTCAGGGCAAAGGTTTTATGAATATAGATTTACGACTCGAAAACAACTCGTAAGTTTTGCCCCAATTTCTTGACGGTCTCGCGGAATCGAGTAGAATTGCTGTGTTCCGACGAGGTGCACGGAAGCCCGCGGCACTGTAAACGAGTGTCTACTTGTCGAGCGTGAATGCAACGTCATCGTAAGCGGGCTGGCGGTTATTAAAGTTGACCGTCCGCGGTACCACTGCGTCATCCGTCCCCGGGAGACTTCCGTGCCTCCGGTTTTTACCGACGAATTCAAAGAATCGGTCCGCACGCAAACCGATATTGCTGCATTGGTCAGCGAATCGGTTGCATTGACCCCCAAAGCGGGCGGCCGGGAATACGTCGGTCTCTGTCCGTTTCATGAGGACCACAACCCTTCGCTCATCGTCTATCCCGAACGGCAGTCGTACCGCTGCTGGTCGTGCGACGAAGGGGGCGATTGCTTTTCGTGGGTGATGAAAATCGAAGCGGTCGAATTTCGCGAAGCTCTCGAGATGTTGGCCCGCCGGGCCAATATCGAAATCCCGCGAAGTCTCAAACGCTCCACAGCAGGTGCCGATGGGCGCGACGAAAAACAACAACAGTACGATTGCCTTGCGTGGGCCGCTGAAGAATTTCATCAATGCCTGAAGACATTGCCGCAGGCGGAATCGGCTCGGCGATATTTGGCCGAACGCGGATTCGCACAGGAGACAATCAACCGGTTTCAAATCGGTTACCATCCGGCGATCTGGCAGTGGCTTTTAGACAAGTCGTCAAGTCGTTTTTCCCAGCAAGTACTGATCAAAGCGAACCTGGCGACGGACAAATCTTCCGGGACCGGTTTGCGCGATAATTTGGTTGATCGGATCACGTTTCCAATTCGCGACAGCCGGGGGCGGACGGTTGCTTTTGGGGGACGCATTCTGCCGGACCGGGCCAACAGCGATGCCCCCAAATATTGGAACAGCCCCGGAAGTTCGATTTATTCCAAGAGTCACGTTTTGTTCGGATTTGACGTCGCCAAAGAGGCGGTTCGCAAGTCAAAAACCGTGATTGTTGTCGAGGGCTACACCGATTGCATTTTGGCTTCGCAGTACGGCTTGCAGAACGTTGTTGCCGTGTTGGGGACCGCTTTGACCGAGCAGCATGTCTCGAATTTGAAGCGATTCGCACAAAAAGTCGTCCTGGTGTATGACGGGGATGACGCCGGGCAAGGAGCCTCGGAACGGGCTTTGGCGAAGCTGCTGGCCCAAGAAGTCGATTTGCGAATTCTCACACTGCCAGACAGGCTGGATCCGGCCGATTTTCTCGAAAAATACGGGGTCGATGCCTTCCGTGCAGAAATGGAAAGGTCCATTCAGGCATGGGAGCACAAGCTGCGGATTGTCACCAATCGTTGGGGATTAAATGACCCGAATCCGTCTGTCGACGCCCGAGATCGGGTCTTACAGGAGATGCTGGAATTCCTGTCCGAAGCCCCCAGTCTGATCGGAACGCAGCGGGAAGACATTCTGCTGGGCATTCTGGCTCATCGGGTGGGGATCGGCGAGGAGCGAGTTCGTCGGTCGCTGGCTGATCGGCGCGAACGCAACGGCCGCCGACAACCGACGGCGCAGACCGGGTCAATCCGCATTGATCGAACAACCGGTACAAGCGGACCGGGACAAATTCGCCTGGCACGCACCCCGGCGGAAGTTTTGGAATGGGAACTGCTCGAAATCATCTTTGCTGCTCCAGAGTATGTGGAGCTCATTCAGCGCGAGATTGCTTGTGGCGAGATTGAAGCACAGCAAACGCGAGATCTATTGCAAATTTGCTACGACTTGTTCGAACGAGGCGAGCTGGCAGATTTCAAGAAGGTGATGTCTTCGATCGAAGATTCGGAACTGAAGCGATTGGCGGTCTTTTTGGACGAACGATCCCGTCAGAAAGACGTCAAAAGCCAGCTCAAACAAGAGCCACTTCGATCCGGTAGCGATGGCATTCCCGATCTGTTGCACCATGTTTTGGAAAGCTGGAAGTTTCTACGCGACAGCAGGTCCCACGAGCGGGTCCGAGGAGATTTGGCTCGTCTTAACGAGTCGACATCTGCAGACAAGGAATTGGAACTTTTACATCAAGTGTCGGAATTTCACAAAAAGCGTGCGAATCGATCTTCGTGAATTGGGGAGTCATTCCCGGTTTTTGGAAACTCCAGACAAAATATTCAGTCAGGTGAAATCATCATTAATGTGGCGTCTTACGGCATCGGTCGGCCTCATTAATGAAGACAATTTGAATCGGAAAGAGTTTTTGTTTCCACCTTATTCAGCGTGGTAACGCCGTAACTCTCAAAGCTTCGAGAAAGAGGAACTGCACGTGCATAGACTCGACAGTAGTTTGAGCGAATTGGTTGCCAAAGGCAAAGAGCAGGGGTACTTGACGTTTTCCCAAGTCAATGACTACCTGCCGGACGAAGCTGTCAATCCTGAGAAACTCGACAATCTGCTGATGTCGCTGGAAGAGCTTGGGCTCGACATTGTCAGCGACAGCAAACTCCCCCAGCCTCCGAAGACGAAGAAACGGGGCAAGAACGGCCGCGCGACTAAAGCGCGTGAAACGGGTGGCGAAGATCGATCGCGTCGCATTGATGACCCGGTGCGGATGTATCTGACGCAGATGGGCGAAATCCCGCTCCTTACCCGAGCCGAAGAAATCGCGCTGGCCAAAAAAATTGAAGTGACCCGCAAGCGCTTCAGGCGGCAATTGCTCGAAAGCGATTATGCCCTCAAGGCGGCTGTGGATATTCTCACACGCGTGCATCTCGGCGAGTTGCCGTTCGACAGGACGATTAAAGTATCGGTCACCGAAGGACTCGAAAAGAACCAGATTCTGGGCCGAATGCCGCACAACCTGAAGACCTTAGAATTCCTTCGCAAGAAGAATCATGAAGATGCCGTCAAGTCCGTGATGCCCGACACAGCGCCGAAGGAACGCGACCGGGCCCAAAAGGAAGTGGAAATCCGCCGGCGAAAGATGGTGACGCTTGTGGAAGAATTGAGTGTTCGAACGCAGCGATTGCAGCCGACACTCAAGCGACTGGAGCAAATCTCCAATCGCATGACCGAATTGGAACGCCAAATTGCCAGTCTCAAGCGAGTCAAGTCCGCCAAGGACGAACGAGCCAATCTGCAACGCGAGTTGCACGACTTGATGATGATGACGCTCGAGACGCCGGCTTCGCTTCGGGAGCGGTTGGAGCGCATCGAATCGAGGTTTGCGGACTACGAACTTGCCATGCGAGAACTTTCGGGCGGTAACTTAAGGCTGGTGGTTTCGATCGCCAAGAAGTACCGCAACCGCGGCTTGAGCTTCCTCGATTTGATTCAGGAAGGCAACACGGGGCTCATGCGGGCTGTCGACAAGTACGAATATCGTCGGGGCTACAAGTTCTCGACGTACGCCACATGGTGGATTCGGCAGGCCATTACGCGGGCGATTGCCGATCAGGCCCGGACGATTCGAATTCCGGTCCACATGATCGAAACCATGTCAAAATTGCGCAAAGTCAGCAAGCAGCTGTTGCAGGAAAATGGCCGCGAGCCGACGATTGAAGAGACGGCCGAAGCCGCCGGGGTTAGCCTCGAGGAAACACGACGTGTCTTGAAGATTTCCCGCCATCCGATTAGTCTGGACCGTCCTGTTGGCGAAAGTGAAGACAGCTATTTCGGCGACTTCATTGAAGACGATGGGACGGAAAGTCCGGTGAATACCGCGACGCAGGAAATGTTGAAGGACAAAATCGATTCCGTCCTGAAGACGTTGACATACCGGGAACGGGAAATCATCAAACTCAGGTACGGCCTCGGTGACGGATATACCTATACGTTGGAAGAAGTCGGTAGGATTTTCAAAGTGACTCGCGAACGTGTCAGACAGATCGAGGCAAAAGCCGTCAGAAAACTACAGCACCCGGTCAGAAGCCGGCAATTGAAAGGTTTTCTGGAGGGCCTTGTTGCCAATGTTGCAAATTGAATCTCGAAACGCCGATCATTTGATCGGCGTTTTTTTTTGGGAAACGAATTTGAATTTCGCAGCCCAGAACGCTGGGTTGAGCTTATTCCCTTGATAGAATTTGTAGCACAGGCCCAGGATGGCCAGAGATCATCAACAGGGTGAATCAGGATCAAACACGGAGTATGGGAATGAGCACGACCGGCAGCGGTCTTAAAGATTTGCATTTGCTGCATGTCCGTTTGAAGGATGTGACGCAAAAACTACAGCGAGGACCGACGCAGGTCAAAGCCCGTCAGCAATTCACCGCGAAAAAATCAGCGGAGTTGGACGAAAAGAAGGGCGCGCTGACCGACTTAAAGAAGTTGGCCGACGAAAAATCGCTGCAGATGAAGACGAACGAAAGCAAAATCGCCGAACTCAAAGTGAAGCTGAATTCTGCGAGTTCCAACCGGGAGTTCGACATTATCCGCGACCAGATCGACGCGGACACGATGGCCAACAGCGTCCTCGAAGATGAAATTCTCGAAACGCTTGAGAAAGTCGACGAAGTCCAGGTTGAATTCGGTCAACTCGAGCAGGAACTGAACGAAGCCAGAGCCCAAGAGGGACGTCTCGCTGAGGATATCAAGTCAAGCGAACCGGGGTTGCGTGACGAAATCAGTCGGGTTGAAGCTGAAATCACAGAGGCGGAAAGCATTCTTCCTTCCGTCGTGTTTGGCCAATATCAGCGGTTGGTGCAAGCCCACGGTGCCGGCGCCATGGCCGCGGTCGAAAACAATGCCTGCACTGCGTGCTATCTCGAATTATCTCCGCAATCCCGTGTTGAGTTGAATTCTGGGAAGATCGTCTTTTGCAAATCGTGCGGTCGATTACTGTATCGTAACGAAGACTAAAGATTCTGCCGTCCGCGATTCGCATTCGCAATACCGGGTTACGGCTGCTATCGACCTCGGATCTCGCCTCGTCAAATCGTGTGAGTGGCCCGTTCGCTTGACCGGCCGTACCAGGTTTCCGGGGATGCATGGTGTCGATGCTGACTGCCGTGGCTCCGCTTTCGACAGCAGTTTCCGTCGTGGGACCTTATCGCGCCTTGTTTGGAGCGGATTGACGCCAATCCGAAATTCAGGATTGCACCGATCGTCCCGCCGGCCGACGTTGCCGTTTCACCACACGCAGTTGGTGCATGTTGCCGTGACACCACATTCTAATTCGGCGTTCCTGCTGCGCACTTAAAGACAGATTGCTCTTAGTGTTGGCAGAGATTCGAGTTCCGCGAAATCGACTCGCAGTCCAATTCGTTCAGGGCCGCATTGGTCCATCGTTTGCGTTGTTTCTCTCATGCGAGCGAATTGATTGGGCCGTCACATTGGTCTTCGATTTGAGTTACCAGTGACGCGGCCAATCATGATCGCCCCGCACTCCGATTTGTATCAGCCGACGATTTACCGTCGGCGTGTTCTCCCCTCTCAGAGAAACAGGCAGGTGATCATGGCTCGACGAAAACGCATGCAAATCGAGGTTGATAATGGCACGACGATCCTCAGCCTGGGCGAAATGGAAATTTGGGATGGTGCCGATCTCGCGCTGTTGCGCGAAACCCTTTCCCGTTTGGTTGATGTCGAGCAATGCCGCTCGATCTGTGTCGACATGACTTACGTCAAGTACATTCCCAGTGGGTTTTTTGGCATGTTGTTCGACTGGCACGAGCGTGGAGTCGACATGCAGTTGGCAGACCCGCAAGCACACGTGATGCGAATGCTATGGTTTCGCCAGTTCTTTGAAGCCACCGACAACAATCGCCATCGACTGCTCAGCGAAGCCAAACAACCGTTGGTCACGGAAGGGCAACGGAACGGTTGGAATAGCAACGTGCCTTGGAAAACCGCCGAGTCTCCCGAACGGAACACTGCCGAAGCTCCCGAGCGGACAGAAAAGTCGGTACCGGCTCCCGCAGCGACTTCCGAGTAACGACTGTAAGATCGAATCGATAGCAATTTCCGGTTGCGTCACCCGAATGACGCAACCGGATTTTCATGCGCGTCAGCAGTCCAGTTTCTCACGTTCTCTACGAAAAGCCGCACGGCGCAGTTCACTTCACGTGTGAGCGACTGCATCCGGCAGATTGAAAAACGCAATCGCCAGAATTACGTAGACGGCGAGCAACAGCAGTCCTTCCATCCAGTTCGACTGGCCGTCATAGGCGACCAAGCCAACGACGAAAACCGAAACGACGACGGCGACGACCTCCAGCATGCTGAACACGAGGTCGAGTTCGGCAAATCCTGGTAGATAGCTAACAAACACGAGTACTGGAGCGACAAACAACGCGATTTGAATCCCCGAGCCGACCGCGATTTGAAAACTCAGCTCCATGTGATTTTTGATCGCCACCAGAATGGCGGTCGAATGCTCTGCCGCATTGCCGACAATTGCGACGATGACGACTCCGACAAACATCTGGTTCCAGCCCAGCACGTGGCTGGCAGGCTCGATCGCCCCAACCAACATTTCGCTCATCAATGCCACGAATGACGTCGCCGTAATCAGCACGATCATCGACGTGCGCATCGACCACGCTCCTTCAACTTCGCCGAAGGTGGTTTTCGATTCGTCTTCAGGATGATGGGTCTCGGCCGCAAAAAGATGGCGGTGAGTCTTAAGGTTGAATAACAACATCAACAAATAGACCACGAACAACACGATGGAGATTTCCAGGCTGAGATTTCGCTCGTTGGCCTGCTCGAGTTGATCATGGATCAGCAAATGGGCATGGAAAATCGCCGGCACCAAAAGTGCGATTGCCGAGAGTGCCAGCAGTGTGGCCGACATGCCGGCGGCTGTCGGGTTAAATGTCTGCTTCGAAAACCGCATACCTCCTGCGACAAAGCTGGCCCCTAACACCAGCAGAATATTTCCCAAGATGCTGCCGGTAATCGATGCCTTCACCACGTCGACCAATCCACGATGCAGCGCGAATAAAGCGATAATCAATTCTGCGGCATTCCCGAACGAAGCATTAAGCAGACCCCCTGCAGCCGGTCCCAGTTTTTCCGCCAGCATTTCCGTACTTTTTCCCATCAGGCCGGCGAGTGGGATAATGGAGATGCCCGACAAGATAAATATCGCAATATCGGGAGCGCCGCTGAATTTGGCGATGCATGCGATTGGAACAAGCACTAGCAAGAGATTCAGTGATCCAACCCGTTTCAAGAATTCCATACCGAGCCTCGGGTCGCGAAGGATGTTCAGAGAATACAGCGATTGAGTATTCGTGGGCGTACCTGGCTCGTGGAAGCCAGCAACCAAAGAAGAAACCCGACTGTCGCGGCCACGAATCAGCGTCACTCGCTGCAACGCAGGGAAGACTACGATTCCCAATCACGGTGTGCAACCCTTCCGGCTCGTCGAAACGCGCCATTGTTTGCAGGGCGTAACCGGTGTACGCTGCAATAATCGCGACGATTGGATGCAAGGCCATTGAATTCGGTATGGAGAACTCTGATGGATACGAAGTTGTTAACAGGACTCGCTGTGGCTGTGCTCCTGGCCGGCTGCGGTGCGAATGATGATCCCAAAAGCCGCGAAGTCGCTGAATGGGTATTGAACAACGGCGGAACGTTGACCGTCGTTGGTAAGGAAATTGAAGTGAAATCGCTGGACGGGCTGCCGTCGGGCGAATTCGCAATTCGAAAGATCAATTTGAACGATCAGGAAGTCAAGGACGAAGACTTGGTACGAATTTCGGCTTTGACGAATCTCGAAGAGCTGAGTCTTTTTGGGACGGAGGTTTCCGACAAGGGAATCGATTCGATCGTCAAGTTGACGACGCTCAAGGAATTGGAGATTTCTTCGACCAATGTGACCGACGCGGGGATCGACAAGTTGGCGGCTCTTGCGGAACTGCAGACATTGTTTGTCCGCCAAACCGCGGTTACCGAGAAGGCTGTCGAAGCGCTCAAGGTTCGACTCGAGGAATGTACTATCCATCAATGAGGTTTTAGGTCATGCTCGAAACCGACCATCGTCGCGGTGCCCAGGTTGCTTCGGATCTATTTCAGAACGCGGGGACTCCCCGTTACCGATTGTTCTGGGGGGATTTGCATAATCACAACGCTGTGGGATATGCCAAAGGTTCGCTCCGCCGGTCGATCGACCTCGCGCGTGAACACCTCGACTTTTTCGCGTTCACCGGCCATGCCCATTGGCACGATATGCCAAAAATGCCGGGCGACCGTCACATGAAGTGGGTCCATGGTTTTGAAGCGCATCGCCAACATTGGCCGAAAACCAAACAAATGATTCACGACGCCAACACCGATGATTTTGTTGCGTTGTTGGGGTACGAGTGGCATTCCAGCTTCTTTGGTGATTTTTGCGTGATCTTTCCCGATGGCGAAGGCGACT
>JANQRQ010000017.1 GCA_028284485.1 Planctomycetaceae bacterium
TGCCGGCATCAAAGTGCCAATTCCCGCAGACGTTTTTCCGCCGCGTCCTGGCAAGCCGGAATACATCCGCAAGATGGAGTTCTGGGGACCCGGCCCGAATGGTGAACCGGTCGAACGCAAAGTGCGCGACCTCGGCCCGGTCGGCATGAAAGACATTCCCGGGCGGCCGCTGAAAGATTGGATCCGTCAATACCACCAGGGCGTGTTGGCGATCGATGAAAATGTCGGCCGACTGCTGGAAACCCTGCGCGACAGCGGGCAGGACGAGAACACGTTCATTGTGATGACCTCCGACCAGGGCTTTGCGTGGGGCCAACATGGTTTGAAATCGAAGGTCGCACCCTACGATGCCGCCATTCAGTCGCCGTTGATCATTCGCCCCCCGAAGGGAGCCGCGCAAGCGAGCGTGGCTGGTCGAGTGATTGAGCAACCAGTCAGTGGCGTCGATATTCCGCCGACCATTTTTGCACAGGCAGGTCTTGATCTCCCCTGGGAGATGCATGGTCACGATTTAAGCCCGTTGCTCGTCGAAGACGAGGGCGAATGGAATCACCCGGCCATGCTGGTGCACACAGGAAAGTTCTACGGATCGGCGACCGAAGATATTCCAACGAAAGACAATCCCAATTTGTACCACGGGCCAGGCATCCCCTGGTATGTGATGCTTTCCGAGGGGCGCTTCAAATATGTTCGCACCTTGATCGAAGGTGAGGTCGAGGAGCTGTACGACCTCGACACCGATCCAGAGGAACTGACGAATCTGGCGCTTGATAAACAATATCAGTCGCAATTGCGGAAGTTCCGAGCGGCGACGATCGCGGAGTTGCGGCGGACCGACGCGGGACTCGTCAATAATCTGCCCGAAGTTGGAACGCCAAAATGAACAGGACCAGATAATCGTTTCGACGGCTAATCGTACGGTTGCAGCCGGGGCATTTGAAATCCGACCAAGTTGCTGAATCGGAAAGGGCGACTCATGAATGGCTGCCGTATCTGCCTGCGTGTTCTACTGATTTCTTGCGCCTTTTTGGTCGGGATGTTCGGGCCGATTTCGTCGCATGATGCACAGGCTAAACCGCCGAACATTCTGCTGATCCTCGCGGACGATGTCGGTCGCGAAACGATCGGCTGTTACGGCGGAGAATTCTATGCGACGCCTAATGTTGATCGGTTGGCGAGGGGCGGGCTGAAGTTCAACCATTCTTACGTTTCGCCGGTCTGCCATCCGACGCGCACCACATTGATCACCGGCAAGTATCTCACGACGATCGGCAGCCCAAAATGGGGCAGCTTTCCAACCGGGCCCCTGGAACAACAGACCGTGGCCCATCAATTGAAACAGGCGGGCTACGCAACGGCGGCGGCCGGCAAATGGCATCTCGCCACGCTGCAGGATGATCCGCAGCATCCGCATCGACTTGGCTTCGATGAATACTGCTTCTTCGGTTGGCACGAAGGACCACGCTATTGGCAACCGCGGCTCTGGCAAAATGGAGCGCTCCGCGACGACGTCGCTGACCGTTTCGGGCCCGATGTATACACCGAGTTTCTGATCGACTTTATGCAGCGCAACAAATCCGGGCCGTTCTTCGCTTACTTCCCGATGACGTTGTGCCATGCCGTTTCGGATGACTACCTGCCCCGTCCTGCACACGGGCCGCGTGATCGCTACATGACGTTCGCCGAAATGTTGGCGGAAATGGATCTGCGCGTCGGTCAATTGATCGATGCCGTCAAAGAACTTGGTATCGCGGAAGAGACTCTCATTATCTTTACGACCGACAATGGCACATCCACGAAAAACTTCATTCGCCATGAAGGGGAGAAACTGATCGTAGAAGAAGCCCCAGTCACCCGCTGCAACGGGAAGATGATTCGTGGTGCCAAGGGACTGTACACCGATTGGGGCATCGGCGTACCGACGGTCGCCTATTGGCCGGGAACCATCGAACCCGGAAAAACGACCGATGAGTTTGTCGACGTCAGCGATTATCTGCCGACGCTTAATGAGTTGGCCGGTTCGCCGGCACCCGAATTCGACGTCGACGGGCGCAGCTTTGCAGGCCTGTTGACTGGAGGTCGCTATGAGCCGCGCGATTGGATTTGCTCGCAAAAAGCGGGCAGCAGTTGCATACGGGCTCGCGATTGGAAGCTGCTGTCGAACGGCCAGCTATTCGACATGCGGAACGACCCTGACGAGAAGCAGCCGATTGTGGCCGCAGACGACACGGATGAGTCGACAGCAGCCCGCGGACGGCTGCAGACAATCCTCAACTCGATCGTCGACCGCTGACCGCTTCGACGGTGAACCATTCATGGTTACGCACAGCTGCCAGCCTGCTGAACACGACTAAACCCAACGTGATGTGCCTCTGAAGTTCGTCGGAAGCGTGGGGAGAAATCGGCGGTAGCTCTGTCATCCGGTGATTTCGGCGTGATCCGAAACAGGCTTTTCACCGTTTTCCTAGCTGGAAACGCGCGTCGAACTTGTTGCTGAGAGGTGCAGTATGTCCGACCCCCAACATTCAGAACAACCGCCGGAGAGCAATGCTGTTGAAGAGCTGATTTGCCCCAACTGTATGGCGGTCGTTCCTACGGACGCCAACTTTTGTCGCAAGTGTAACGCGCCGCTAACAACGCTGGCGGCCACTGATCCGGTCTGGTACATCCACGCGACCGCTCACGTCTACCAGAAAGCCGCCTCACGTCCCGGCAGTCGTATTGTGTTAATCGGCATGTGGCTGCTGTTTGGAGGCCTGTTTCTTACCAATCTCCCGATGGCGTGGTACTTGATTCAGAGACTGACATCTCCCGTTTACAACTGGAGTGGCTTGGGCGACTCCCCGGGATTCTTCTTGAATCTCTATGGACTTATACTTGGATTGGGCATCGAGGCGATCTTCGCTGCGATCCTGATCAAGGTGACCGTAAATTATCGCCGAGGCCGCAGCACGTCGGACAATCCACAGTCAGAGTCAGGGGAACCTTAGGGAACGCTCGCATGGCCACGCTGCTGACGCGACGTGACCATGACACCCAGCGAAACGACACTCCGTGCCTATCTGTGCCATCAGTGGTTAAAGAATCTTAATGACGACTTCTCACCGCAGAGGGCGCAGAGTTCGCGAAGTAAGGATTTCAAGGACGCCTACTGTGGCTTGAAAACGCGTGCGCTCAATTCGGTAAAGGAATTGACAGGATGGACGTGATCCGCAGGTTGTCGATGTCTGATCCTGTGTATCTTGTTCATCAAGTCTCAAATTTCTTCGTTTCTGTGATAGAATCTCACGATCAATCCGGGGAGAGGTCACTCCACCGGGAAGCAGCAAGACACAAAGACATTCAACCGAATAGCACCAATGCAACAGATTCTTGTTTACGGCGATTCACTTTCGTGGGCCATGGTGCCCGGCACGTTTCAGCGATTGCCGTTCGAACAACGTTGGCCCGGAATCTTGCAATCAACTTTAACGCAGGCGGGACAGAATGTGCGGGTCGTTGAGGATTGCCTCAATGGCCGCCGAACCGCATTCGATGATCCGTTTCGACCGGGGCGCAACGGATTGGTCGGGATCGAACAACGCATCGAAGTGAACTCGCCGTTGGAACTTATCATCGTGATGTTGGGGACGAACGACTTTCAGTCGATGCATCCACACACGGCATGGCACGCGGCTTTCGGTATGCGGGCCCTCATCGATGCTGTCCGCCGAGCGCCGCTTGAACTGGGAATGCCGATTCCCGAGATCCTGGTCGTTTCCCCGCCACCGATTCGAAACCCGGATGGCCCGGTCTTACCCAAGTTTGTCGGTGCGGCTGAGCGATGCGTGGGATTGGCAGCCGCCATGAAAGAGGTGGCCGACGAACGAGAATGTGCCTTCTTTGATGCCGGTCAAGTGATTCATTGCAGTGCGATCGACGGCGTGCATTTGGATGCGGACCAGCATCCGTTGTTGGGCCAAGCGATAGCGGAAGTCGTCAGCCCGCTGCTGGGCAACGATTGAAGTCGAGCTCCGGCGGGTGGCTGGGGCGCTATTGGAAGTTCTTTATGGAATCGACTTGCATAGCCCCAGTCAAATGATGCCCCGATCACGAGATATGGGATTGAATGGATGGAAGTTACTGGGGCTATGAATGATCCTGCTTCATTCAGCGTTGCCTGCTCATCAATGTTTGCCACGCCGACGAACATTGCATAGCGCCCCAGCCACCCCAGAAAATTCCGACCACCGGGGACTAGGATGCCCCTCACACGAAGGCTGTGAACCAACATGCCCACGCTGCTAACGCGACGTGGGCATGGCAGACCAGGCTTAAATCGTTTCTATTAGCTTTCCGTTACCGGTGCCGGTTCGCTGCGGCGTTTGACGATGACGTACACCACCGGTACTAAGAACAATGTCAGCACCGTTGAAACGAGCATCCCGCCGATCAGAGCGCGGGCTAACGGTATCATCGCCTCGCCACCGGGGGCTAGCTTGATTGACAAGGGCAACATTGAAGCGATAAGTGTCAGCGAGGTCATGAGAATCGGCCGCAATCGGATTTGGGCCGCAGTTAATGCCGCTTGGGTCGTTTCCATCCCGCGCTGCCTGAGCTGATTGGCGAACTCGACCAGCAGAATCGCATTGTTCACGACCACGCCGATCATCATCAACGTTCCCATCAGCGATTGGATGTTGAACGTCGTCCCGGTGATGAAAAGCAGCCCGAGCACACCACTCAGCCCGAGCGGGACTGCTAACATAATGATCAGCGGATCGACGAACGAGCGAAACTGGGCCATCATCACCAGGTAAACCAAAATCGCGGCTACCATCAGTCCCGTGCCGAGCATGTCGATACCCGATTCCATCGTGGCGACCGGTCCACGGACGGTGTAGGTAACGCCAAGCTCTTCGGGGATTTCCGCCAGAACACGATTGACATCGGCAGCCACAGAACCGACATCACGCCCCGAGACATTGACGTACACGTCGTTGACGCGGGCAATGTTGTAATGAGCCACTTCACCGGGAATATTGACCCGGCGAACTTCGGCAATGTTCGATAGCGGTACAGTCACAGTTCCATCCGCGGTCTCGAGTGACAACGGAATATTGCGGATCTCATCGAGCGAGTCGATTTCGTTGTTTTCGTATTGCACGCCCATAAAGAAATCGATGCCGGTCGCCGGATCGACCCAAATCGTCGGAGAATACCCGACGCTCGAACCAAGGGCGGTCAATATCGTTTGGGCCACCTGTTCCTGATCGAGCCCCAAGTATTTGGCTCGCGTGCGGTCGACTTCGATGTCGAGTTGAGGATAGTCGAGCGCCTGTGCGATTTGCACGTCGACGGCACCGGGGATTTTGCGCAGTTCTTCGACAAGAACTTCGGCCTTCTCGCGACACTTTTCGATGGTACCTGCCGACACCTGCACGCTGATCGGCGCGGCAACCCCTTCGTTAAGCGCCATGTTGACGATACCACCGCTCACAAACATGAATTGCTCGCGCGGATACTCGGTATGCAATTTATCGCGGAGTGTTTTGACATACTCCTGCGTGCTGGTGGAACGGCCGCTTTGTGCCAGATTGACGATGATGTAAGCCGTATCGGGCCCCGAATTCGAGCTTAGTACGGTGGAGAATCCGGCCCCTTTTCCGACCGGCAGACCGATATTGGAAATGATGGTTTCGATATCTTTGGCGGGAATGACCGATTGAATCGTGGCCTCGACTTGTTCGACAAGTGCCTCGGTGTTCTCCAGCCGCGTTCCAGGAGTTGTTTTGATACGTAGCTCAAACGTGCCGGCATCGACGTCGGGAAACAGTTCCGTACCGATCCCGGGTAGCAACAGCAGGGACAGCGCAACCAAGCCACCTATGACTAATACAACCATGTAACGGGCGGCGAGTGCCCCTTTGAGAAGGTTGACGTACAAACCACTTGGCTCGGGGATTTCCCCCTCGTCAGGATCGGCCGAGTTGGCACTCAGGTGAGGTGCGATTTTACTGCGCAAGAACTGTGCACAAAACGCCGGTACGACTGTCATGGCGATGAAGTAGGAAGCGCCAATCGTAGCGGTGGCTGCAACCGAAAGCGGTTCGAAAAGATACTTAATCATTCCGGTGAGGAAGATCGCGGGGATAAACACAGCCAGCGTCGTAATCGTGCCGGCCAAGACTGGCATGGCAACTTCCCCTGCCCCATCACGAGCCGCATCAACGCGCGACTTGCCCATACGCAAATGGCGGGTAATGTTTTCGACAACAACAATTCCGGCGTCGACGACGGTTCCGATCGCCAAGGCCATACCGCCGAGCGTCATAACATTGATCGTGTTGCCGGTAAAATAGAAGGCGAGTCCACCAATGAGAATCGAAAGCAGGATGACCGAAACAATCACCAACGTTGAGAGAAACTGCCGTAAGAAAATGGCCACAACAATGGCCACAAGAACGGCACCAAGGCCGACCTGATAAAACAGATTCCGCATGGCGTTGCGGATGTAGTCCGATTGATCACTTACCAGGGTGACCTGAGCGGCCTCTGGAATATCTCCACGATCCTTCATTTTGGGAATCTCGGCAGCAATCCCTTCGCGTATGCGATTAACAACCGCAATCGTGTTCTCACCCGGTTCGCGTAACAGTGGGCAGTAAACGCTCCGCTTGCCGTTAACGCGTACGATGTTGTATTGAATCGCCGCATCGTCGACGGCTCGTCCCACGTCGCGGATGAATATCGGCCGACCATCGCGAACAGTGATGGGGACATTTTCGATATCTTCGGTCGTAGGCAGAGTGTTGATAGGATGAATTTGATACTCGGTATCGCCGAGCTTGGCCGTTCCTGCAGCGAGCACGAGGTTCGATTTGCGCAGCGCTTCGACGACATCTTTGGCACTGAGACCGACCGAGCGGAGTTTTGCCGGGTCGACATAGACCATCATTTGTCGAAACTTTCCACCGAAGGGGTGTGGAATTTGAACTCCTTGCAGACCCCCCATTTTGTTGCGCACCGCGTAGTAACCGATTTTGTAGAGTTCGGTTTCGCTTAAGCCTTCGCCGGAAATCGCAGCCAGAATGACCGGCAAGTTGGCGGGCTCGCTCCGCAGCGTAAAGGGCCATTCGATCCCGGGCGGCAAGTGAAACATGTCGCTGGCTTCGAGATTCACGATGTCATTCATCGCGGAACTCGGATTGGCCCCGGGTTGAAAGAAGATCTTGATGACCGCGGCCCCCGGAACCGTGCGAGACTCCTGGTGTTCGATGCGGCCAGCCAGCGTTAACGCACGTTCGACGCGCGAGGTGACGCTCTTCTCCATATCCATCGTCGGCAGACCGGGATAGGAAAAGAAGCTGACGATAACCGGTTTCTCGAAGTCGGGCAGAATGTCGATCGGCATCATGGGGATGACAGCGACTGCCAGTAGGCATAAGCCGATCGCCAGGGCCAAAACGGCAAACGAGTTTCGCAAGGCAAAGTTGATGAGTGACATCAGTAGAGTCTCAGCCGGATTGGTGTTTCAATACGTTTTAGTTTTCGACAACGACCTTTTGTCCCGATTCGAGTCGTCCCACCATGGCATCGACGACGCGAGCACCGTCGTCGAGTCCGGCGAGCACCTCGATATGGTTGCCGTCGTCCACGCCCAACTCCAGCGACACCACTTCGATCTCGTCACCCTCCTGGACCACATAGGCAAAACTGTTCCCCTGCGAATCGAAACGAACTGCGCCGGCCGGCAAGACCTTCGCATCCGGCTTTTCTTCCAGAAGAATCGTCGCCTCGCCGTACATTCCGGGTAGCAGCCGGTGATCGATGTTTTCGAATTCCACCTCGGCGATCATCGTGCGCGTCGCCGGGTCGAGCTGTTCGTCAAGCCGGCTGATTTCGCCCTCGATCGCCTGGCCTTTTAGGCTGCGCAGCCGGATCGTGACTTGATCGCCCGGGTCGACCCAGGGGGCGTCGTCTTCCGGTACTGCGATCCGGACGCGGACTTTGTCGATCATGGCGACGGTCAGTAGAGAAGACCGTTCTGACTCTTTATTCACACCACTTTTCTGTACGAGATCGCCCGGATCGATATGACGCGATGTCACCACGCCTGCAAACGGGGCCTTGAGTTCGGCGTAATTCATCAGCACGTGGTATTCTTCCAATCGCTTTTGCGCCAAAACAATTTCGCTTTGAGCCGTCTTCAAATCAGCAACCGCTGCGTCGTGCTGTGCTTTTTTGACATCGACGTTCGCCCGCGCAAAAGCAACGGATGCTTCAGCGGCCGTCTTCTCCGCAGTACTCGATTCGTACTCTTCCTGGGCCTGGTCCCGCAGTTGTGCTTCAATCGTGCCCGCATTTACCAATCGCAAAATACGCTCATAATCCAATCGGCTGGCATTGAGGCGAGCCGCGGCTTTCAGAACATCGGCCTGGCTTTGTTGAACACTGGCTTCGGCTGCTGTCACGTTGGCGGCAGCCAAATGGACTTCGGCCTTGGCCCGAGTTTCGTTGGCCCGCAGTCGAACAATCAATTGTTCCTGATACTCCATTTGTTTGAGCATTTCGGGGACATCGATGACGGCTAAAACGGAATCGCTTTCCACGCGGTCGCCGATATCGACGTTGAGGGTTTTGACGTAGCCGTCGACTTTGGCATCGATGCGAGCTTCAAAATAGGCGTGGACAGTCGCCGGCTGAGTTGTCGTCCGTGAAAGCACGATGGACTCGGGCGAGACGACTTTTACCACTGGTGGAGCGTTCGGATCGCGGACGGAATCGCCCGAAGTCGACGGTTGCACACCGGGATTGCAGCCGGCAGCTGCCCCGAGCGTGATAATCGCGGCCGCCATGGACAGCCGAGAAGAGTGGGAAAACATGCGAGGACTTTCCAAGTGAGTCGAAAATTGGCCAACTCTTCATGCTACCGGCGGAGCACAACTTCGCACAAGAGCCGCCGAGGCAGGAATTGATGTAACGACCGACAAGTTGATAGTTTAGGGGACGACGCCAAGGATTGACGCGGCTTAACTAGACCCACCCGATGTTCACCTGCGAGTGCCCGAGAATTGCGGCCGCCTGCAACCCGATTTGTCCTTCGGTTGGCTGGAAATGTCGGTGGCCACTTTGTAGAATCTCTCCCTCTTGCGTGGGTCTTATGCGCCCGCCGTACAGACGTTACCTGAATTTCACACTGGATTTGCGGTCACACAAAAGATGCCGAATACGAAAAGCGCCAAACGTGCTCTCAGAAAGAGTCAAAAGCGAAATCTGCACAACCGTGCGCAACGGTCGAGTTTGAGAACAATTATTAAGAAGTTCCAAAAGGCGGCTGCAGATGGCAGCGACGCCGAAGCGACCGATTCGGCTTTCCAATTGGCGACCAAGCGTATCGATCAGGCTGCCGCCAAGGGTCTGATTCACAAGAACAAAGCGGCACGCACCAAATCGCGTTTATCGAAGCAGTATTCTCGTAAGCCGGCAGCATCGGGCGGCGAGTAATACCTCGATTTGGTAGCTAGTTCAGCCGGGCATTGTCGCAAGCCACGATTGATATCTCGCGCTTTCGCGCTGTTCCCGTGGGTAGAATTCAGTCGTCCCACGCCGTGCTTAATCCCGCGATGTAGGCAAGCGCGTCGTCGACCGTTCCGACGGGCATTCCCGGTTCGCGTCCATCGCGGTCACAGCGTGCCAGCAGCATGAGGTCGTCATAGTGCTCCGACCGTCGGAGCGACCGGGGCAATTTTCCCGACGCCAGATAGTCGGTCGCCGTCGGGCGATGTTCGATCAAGTACAACGTTCGTTCGGTGACGACTTGATGCAAAGCCTGAATCGCCGACTGCACGGGGGACTTTCTGTCGATGGCCAATCCGGCATCATGCAACAGGCAGGCCAGCAAGAACTCTTCATCGTAAGGGGACTCAGCCCGGCCCAACTCGTAAACCTGCAAACTGTGATACAGGGCGTCTCCCTCGGGATGGTACTGCGGATTGAGCATGACACTTTCCAACCGCATGAGCAGCATTCGAAATACCGCCAACACATCGTCGGTGTAAACGTCCTCCTGAGTTGCCTCGGCATACGAATGAGGCTGCTGAAACAAACCTGTCAGTGCGTAAATGTGCGTTTGAATTTCTTCGCGTAACGGAAGGTCATCCGCATCGAGCTTGCGCTTGGCCAGCCACCGCGCGGCCCGATTGCGCGCCGATCCGAAATCGGATTCGTGCCCCCGAACAATTAATCGGGCCGCTTCAGCAGCGATGGCGTCGCGCAGTTGATTATCAGACATGTCGGACGAAATGATTGATTGACAGCGTTGTCTGTTGTTAATGAGATCGGCGAAAGCCCGAATCAACTGAAATGTTCCCGATCGCGTTTCTCGAAATCTTCATACTGTAGGATATCGTACAGTTCCTGGCGTGACTGCATCTGGTCAAGTATGGCTGTTTGCGATCCGTTTTCCGACAAATGCTTTAGCCCTCGCTCGACGGCTTTCATAGCCAATCGAAGCAATGTCACCGGATAGAGCACTGCCGCATAGCCCAAATCACCAAGTTCGTTCGCTGACAATACTGGGGACTTGCCAAATTCGGTCATATTTGCCATCAGCGGTGCGTCGACAGCGCTGGCAAATTCTTGAAACTCTTCGCGCGACTGCAAAGCTTCAGGGAAGATTATATCCGCACCGGCGTCGACATAGGCCCGCGCGCGATGTACCGCATCGTCGAACCCCGAGACGCTGCGGGCGTCGGTCCGAGCGATGATGACGAACTCCGAGTCAGATTTTGAGGAAACTGCCAGCTTGATCTTCGCCGCCATTTCTTCGCAGCTGACCAGCGATTTGCCACTCAAATGTCCACACCGTTTCGGCAACTGTTGGTCTTCGAGATGCAGGCCCGCCAAACCGGCCTTCTCAAACAGTTGCACCGTACGTTCAACAGCGGGGCCGTTGCCGAATCCCGTGTCCGCATCGGAGATGACTGGAATATCGACCGCAGCCGTCAGGTAACGGGCTTGCTCGGAAAACTCGGTTTGCGTCATTAGTCCGACATCGGGAACTGCGGCCACCGCAGCCGACAAGGCAGCGCCTGACTGGTAGACAGCTCGAAAGCCCATCTCTTCCGCCATTCGCGCCACCAGCGCATTGTAGGCACCAGGAATCACCAGTGGTGCTTCCTGGAGCGCCTTGCGGAAAAGCGATCCCGGCGATCGTCCGGATTGGGACATGAGAACTTCCTTATCGATGCCGACAAATGAGCGGCCTTTCTACATATCATAAACCATCGCTGATGTCGTTGCCGCGGGTCTTGACAAGAATTGCTGACAACAATCCGGTGGCGACCACCGCACTCGTTGTAACGCGAGCAGGAGACCGACGCATCGGTGTTGTCGCCGCGTGCTGTAACTCTATTCTTTTGTTTCACTTGCAACTTGATCGCTGTTTGCGGCTCCTTTAGGATGGCGCGCACCGCTTGCCCCTCAATCGGTGCAACTCGATGAGGGAGCATCTTGGAATCTAAGTCGTCTCTTCATGATTTGTTGACTAAACGTGTGACAATCTCGAAGTGGGAATGCTCGCAGTATTTTTTGATGCTGTCATGGCACGACGATCTCGAGATTTCGAATCGGCCGCATCTGCGTAAGGAGCCATCCATGACTGACAGACTAAACCGGCGAACGTTCCTCAAGACATCGGCCGCGATTGCTGCGATAGCGGGTACTGGTCAGCAACTGCTCGCGGCAGACTCGGGCAAGCCACAACTGAAAAAAGCGGTGAAACTGGGCATGGTGCAGGGAAACCAGTCGCTTCTCGAGAAGTTTCAATTGCTCAAGGAGATCGGCTTCGATGGCGTCGAAATGAACAGCCCGAACAAATTCGACACCGCAGAAGTATTAGCAGCGCGTGATGAAACCGGCTTACCCATTCATGGCGTTGTCGATTCGGTCCATTGGCGGCAAACGTTGTCCGATCCTAATCCCGATGTACGGCAACAAGGCCTGGACGGTCTGCTGACTGCACTACGAGACGCCAAGGCGTACGGGGCGACTTCAGTGCTGCTTGTACCGGCAGTCGTTGGAAAGACCGTGAGCTACGGCGACGCCTATCGACGATCTCAGGCCGAAATCCTCAAAGCGCTGCCTTTAGCGGAAGAGCTCAATATCCGGATACTGTTTGAAAACGTTTGGAACAACTTTTTGCTGAGCCCCGTTGAGATGGCTCGTTACATTGACGAATTCGATTCGCCATTGATTGGCGCATATTTCGACGTCGGAAATGTTGTGCGGTACGGCTGGCCCGAGCATTGGATTACCGAATTGGGGGACCGCGTCGCCAAATTGGATATCAAGGAATACAGCCGCGAACTGCAAAACGAGCGCGGACCCCGAGCCGGTTTCGGAGTCGAGATTGGCGAAGGCGACTGCGATTGGCCGGCCGTCATGCAGGCCTTGGCAGACATCGGTTATAGCGGCTGGGCCACAGCCGAAGTGCGGGGAGGCGATGAATCCCGATTACGTGACATCGCCGCCCGGATGGACCGCGCCTTTAGCGTTGTCGGAGCATAGCGAATCGCCGCGAATTCCGGCTCAGACTGTGAATTGAATCACTTGAGAAATTAGAGGTGACGGATGGATCCCTATTTCGCCGAGTTTGTTGGAACAGCGATTCTGATTCTGCTCGGTTGCGGCGTAAATGCTAACGTCTCGTTGAAGCTGACCACCGGCAATGATGCAGGATGGATTGTGATCTGCGCGGGATGGGGGTTTTCCGTCTTTACTGCGGTCTTGTGCGTGGGAGAGTACAGCGGGGCGCACATCAATCCAGCCGTGACGATCGGGTTGGCGGCAGCGGGAGAGTTCGACTGGTCGCAAGTGGGTGGGTATCTTATCGCACAGATGCTCGGCGCATTCGTCGGCGCCGTGCTGGTGTATGTCCTCTACAAGATGCATTTCGAGGCCACTGAGGATCCGGCCGCAAAACTAGGGACTTTTAGCACGGGCCCCAGTATCCCGTCGGTCCCGCTCAACTTTGCCACTGAAGCCATCGCAACGTTTGTGCTGGTTTACGCTGTGCTTTCAGCCATCGATCCGTCGTTTACAATCGAAAACAACGGGAACGAGGAAGAAGTCAAAATCGGGTTGGGAGCAGTTGGCGCATTTCCTGTCGGCATTATTGTATTTGCCATCGGACTATGCCTCGGTGGTCCGACCGGATACGCGATTAACCCGGCGCGAGACTTGTCGCCGCGTATCGCGCATGCCGTGCTTCCCATTCCGGACAAAGGAGACAGCAACTGGTCGTATGCCTGGATTCCGGTCGTCGGCCCGATTGCCGGCGGAATTCTGGCAGCGATCCTGTATCGCGTGCAGTAGAGAAAAGTCGAACCTCGCCGAACGAGATGTTAGGTTCGATTGTGCGATCGATTCGATCGACAAAAGCAGAGCGCGTGTGCTTTCCGTAGAAACCCCCTCCCGGACGCTGTCGCGTCCGACCTCCCCCGTAAACGGGGGAGGTCACGAAGAGCAAAAAACAAAAGCAACTCAGGGGCGCACGATTCAATCGTGGCCAACTCACGTCGGTTCGATTGGCACGCCTGCTGCGCCGTGTAGCAGTTCCAGGTTCTCCTGGTAAATCTCGTCGCTGTTTCCCTGCCAGACGAGGACGCGTTTCCCTTTCGCGGATCGAACCCAAAGTTCGTAGGAGCCTCCCATCCAGGGAACCAGCCAATCAAATAGGCGGCACCACAGCCAATAGAGGCCAAACATTAAAAACCATCCTGCATGGGCCGCATCAGTCCATTTCGTTTCAATGGCAACAATGCGATTCAAGGGATAGCGCCGCAATCGCAGCGGTAGGAACATGACGACCATTTGCAAGTACAGCGATCCCTCGCTGACGTATGCCAAACGATAGCTTCCCAAGAGAAAAGCCGGCATCACAGCGGCGACCGGCTTCACGTACCACGACATCGAACTGAACAGCAACGGGATCATCGCGACGACGAACAGAATCCGGCGCAGCCAAATTTGAGGTTCAGGCTTTAAGGCCGTCGACATCCGTCAGCAGCACCGGTTATTGAGGTCGGATGGCCCACAGGGAGTCAAAGCTGCGCAGGTAAATCGTTCCGTTGGAAATCGCCGGAGAGGCAGCCAAGGGTTCTCGAATGTCGTTCTCCGCCAGCAACTTAAATTGTTTGCCGGCTTGAATGACAGTCACCTTGCCATCTCTCGACGTCAAATAAATCTTTCCGTCAGCAAAAACCGGTGAACCACGATGGCGATAGCGAACTGTCGATTCCCAATAGTATTCCTCGCCTGTCGTCGTATCAACGCAGTAAACGAACCCGTTTTCCGTGCAAAAGTAGACCAAGCCCTCGTGAATCAACGGTGAGGGAACATCGGGCGTATTTTGCGGAACGGTCCACAGGATCGCTCCTTCCTGTTTGGTGATATCACCTTTGAGATCGGGTCGCACGGCAAACGCCGGTCCACGTTTGGCGGTCGGAACAACGACAATACCCGGCGCGGCAGCCGGCGAGGCCACGAACCGCAGCGTCGGATGGTATCGCACGTTTTCCTCATGTTGGGGATTGAGTCCTCCCAGCCGCCACACTTCCGAGCCATCACTCATGGCATAGGCGATGGTGTAATCGGCTCCGTGAGTAATGAGAAGTTCCAGCCCGTCCTCGACGTACGGAATCGGCGATGCATAGGAATGCTTGTTTTCGGTATGCGCATCGCTCTTCCGAGTCACTCGCCAGATTTCCTCACCTGTCATGGCATCAACGGCCAAAACGTAGGCTTCTCCAGAAGGCGGTGTCCGCATGCTGCCATGGATGATCTGCAGGAACAATCGACCTTCATGCAGCACAGGTGTGGAGGTCATGCCGAACTGAATGTTGAAAGCGCCATAGCGATCTTGCAGGCTGTACTTCCAAACCTCTTCCCCATCGACTGTATAACAACCTAATGCACCGGTCCCCATAAACGTCCAAATGTGCTGGCCATCGGTAATCGGCGATGGTGATGCGGAGTTTCCTTCATCCGCCCGGGCATCTTTGTTGCCTGTCCCCACGGTCTGTCGCCACTGTTCTTTTCCATCGATCCCGAAGCACATCAACAAAAGATCGTCGCCATCAACCGATGTCAGAAAGATGCGATCTTCCCAGATCACCGGAGTAGCACCGGCCGGTCCTGGAAGCGGAATACGCCAAGCGACATTCTTCTCGGGGCCCCATTCGACCGCCAGACCTGTCTCACTGCTGATGCCGTTCTGATTGGGTCCACGCCAAGTCGGCCAATTTTCAGCGGCGGCCGGGCTGATCGAGCTGCAAATAATCGCGGCAACCGCAATGAAACAAACGAAAAACGTTATCGGGCGAGAGGTAAACATGGGATTCCGATCCTCGGCAGATTGGGGTTCAACGATAAGGATTACAGTCGATTCGGAATGCGCCGCTACAAACTGGTCTGCGGGCAGTACCTTCCTGAATCAGTCTGTCACGATTCGCTGTGCGAGTCAATAACGTGGGGGCGTTACAGGTAATAGCTTCGGCGGTGTTCAAATTGTTGGAACAAGCGGGTTCCGCCGATATCCGAAGGATTCCCGGCCAAATCGCAGACAGGCTTGTCCTGGCGGTTGCTCCTGCTAAGCTGAGTCTGGCAAGGTCATTGCACAAATACTGTTCCGCATATCACCAGGGAATCCTCCGATGAAAATGTTTCTTCAGGGAGCTTGGCAGGACCGATCTGAGACGATCGATGTAACAAATCCGTTCGATAACTCGGTTGTCGATACCATTCCGAAAGGAACCAGTGGTGATGTGACGAGTGCCATCGATACGTTGTCCGCCGGAGCGGAGAAGATCCGCAAGATTCCCGCCTTTGATCGGGCCATTATCCTGCGAAACGCGGCGAAATTGATGCGCGAGCGTGTCGATGAACTGGCCGAAACGATTAGCCGCGAAGAAGGAAAGATTCTCGCCGAGGCACACTTGGAAGCCTCGCGGGCTGCCGAAGTGATCGATATCTCTGCGGAGGAGGCACGGCGGATCTACGGAGAAACGATTCCTCTCGATGCCGCACCGGGTGGGGAAGGACGACTCGGATTTACGCTGCGTATCCCATGCGGGATTGTGGCGGCGATTACGCCATTCAATTTCCCACTCAACCTTGTGTGTCACAAACTGGGCCCCGCCGTGGCCGGCGGCAACGCCGTGCTCATTAAGCCGGCGTCTGATACACCGCTGTCGGCACTCAAGCTGACGGAGATCTTCCTGCAGGCCGGTCTTCCCCCTGAAGCCATCGCGTGTGTTACCGGACCGGGCGGCGAAATCGGGACTGCGATCTGTGAAGATAAGCGCATTCGCAAGATCAGCTTTACCGGTAGCCACGAGGTGGGCGAGGCCATTTGCCGCAACGCCGGTATGAAACGCGTCACCATGGAATTGGGTAGCAACGCCCCGGTCATCATCATGGATGATGCCGATTTAGAGAAAGCGGCCGCCGCCGTGGCGACAACCGGATATTCCAATGCCGGTCAAGTGTGTATCTCAGCCCAGCGGATATTGACGTCAAATAAAGTTCGCGGAGATTTTCTCGATATCCTCAAACCGCGCGTTGAATCGATCGCCGTTGGCAATCAGCTTGCAGAGGAAACGAACATGGGCCCGATGGTCCGCGAAGCGGACGCCGTTCGGGTGGAAAGCTGGATTCGAGAAGCCGTCCAGCAAGGCGCAAACCTCGTCACCGGTGGGGAACGGCAAGACGCATTCGTTCAACCGGCAATTCTCGACGATGTCGACCCGTCGCAGCGAATCAGTAGTGATGAACTTTTCGGGCCAGCTGTGGCATTGACGTACTTCGATGACATTGACGCTGCCATCCGTTTGGCGAACCAAACACGTTACGGCCTTTCGGCTGCCATCTTTACCCAAGACGTCAACCGCGCCATGAAGTTCGCCCGAGAAGTCGACAGCGGAAATCTGCATATCAATTGGGGGTCGCAATGGCGTGCCGACTTGATGCCGTACGGCGGCGTAAAGGACAGCGGCACGGGCAAAGAGGGACCGAAGTACGCCATCCGCGAAATGACCGAAGAGAAGATGGTCGTCTTCCACTTGCAGCAATAATCGGACGGTTAGACCTTGTCTAGTTTTTCTGTCGCGGCTGGCGCACTGCAAATTGCGTCGAAAACTACTCGATCGACGCTCAGTCAATGCTGGACACGCTCTAAGATTCCTCGTCACCCGATATCGGACAGTGTCAGCCCGGAACGGAATGTTCCGTTCTGCTGAGCCTGAAGGAACTCGTCGGTCTCCAGGTTAAGACACGTCAGCCAGCCCTTCCCATAGACCCAAGTGTCGATGCAAACCCAACCCTCGTTGTTGAGTGGGACTCCGGTTTGTTGCGCCGTATGTCCGCAAATCACCCGTTTCCCCGAAGGATGCGGAAATTCAAAACCGGTGAGGTGCGTCCAGCGCAACCATTCTGGCGACTGCTCGTCGAGTGCGACACCCGGTTCCAAATTGGCGTGAATGAAAATCTCGCGATCGGTTTCCCAGTAATCCAATCCTTGTCCGAGGAAATCAATATGATCGGGGGGAATGCGGTCTGGGTTGCCACCGTACGATTGCAACGTTTCGCGTCCGCCATACTGCAGCCAGGCTCCCTGGGACTGGCCTCCCGCCAGGGCGTCGAGCATCATTTCTTCATGATTGCCCAATAGAAAGACCAGCCGACAAGAATGACTTAGTTCTAACAGCCGTTCGATGGCCACGCTTGACGCCGGCCCCCGGTCGACCACGTCTCCCAAAACGACGACTGTGTCGTCGGCGGTTATCGCTAAGTGAGACAGCAAGGTATCCAAGGCGACGTCGCAACCGTGGATATCGCCTATCGCAAGAGTACGTTCAGTCACGTTTATGCTTTATGGCAGCGCCCAGCGCTGATTTGTTGTCGCGGCAACCGCGTTGACCCAAGGAAAAAGGAATTTCCGACCCGCTCCGATTAAGACTTCTCCTTAGACGGAGGCATGATACGCGCGGGGCGAATCGTCGGCTCACTTTTGAGCAATTGCTGACGCGCCTGTGTCTGCTGCGCCAACCCATGAATTTTGATGAACCCAATGGCGGTTTCGTGAGGAAACTCGTCCCCCTCTTCATACGTGGCCAACTCTTTGCTGTAGAGGCTGTGTTCGCTTTTTCGGCCAACGACCGTACAGGTCCCCTTATACAGTTGAACGCGCACCACTCCGGTAACAAATCGCTGGTTCTTTTCGACGAATCCCATCAAATCCTGATGGAATTGGGCGAACCACAATCCATCGTAAATGATGTCGCTGACCGCCTGGCTGACGTACGATTTGAATCGCAACGATTGACGGCTCAAGGTGAGAAACTCCAATTCCCGATGGGCATCGTGGAGGATGACCGCCGCGGGTGCTTCATAGATTTCTCGACTTTTGATCCCCACCAATCGGTTTTCGACATGGTCGATGCGGCCAACTCCATGCTGACCACCGATTTCGTTCAGCCGCTCGATGAGGACCACGGCATCGAGTTCTTCGCCATCGAGTCCGACAGGGCGGCCCTGTTCGAACTCAATTTCGATTTCGACCGGTTTATCGGGCGCTTCGAGCGGGTTCGTCGTCCAGCGGTAGGCGTCTTCCGGAGGTGCCACCCAGGGATCTTCCAACACGCCGGCCTCCACCGAACGACCCCACAAGTTTTGGTCGACGCTGTAAATACTTTCTTTGGTCGCCTCGACTTCGATACCGTGCTCTTTCGCGTAATTCAATTCTTCGGTGCGCGTCCATTTCCACTCGCGAACCGGGGCGATGACTTTTAATTGAGGGGCCAATGTCTGAAACGAAACGTCGAAGCGAACCTGATCGTTTCCCTTGCCGGTGCAACCATGGGCGACGGCGACGGCGCCGTGTTCTTCGGCGGCTTCTACCATACGGTGGGCGATCAACGGTCGACCCAAAGCAGTGGCAAGCGGGTACTTCCCTTCGTACATTGTGCCTGCCATCAGCGAAGGCCAAACGAAGAAGTCCACAAACATGTTGCGATCGTCTTCGATGACGGCATCGACGGCTCCGGTACGCAGTGCTTTTTCCTTAATCTTGTCGATATCGCGACCCTGCCCGAGATCGCACGTAAACGTAACGACGTCCAAATCGTACTTTTCGTTGATCCACTTCACGGCGACCGAAGTGTCGAGCCCGCCGCTGTACGCCAAAATGACTTTATCACGTGCCACGGAAAACGCCTGCTTTGCTTTGAGAAACCTAAGTGATTACCCCGAATTTGTTCGGTGTTACATTCCGAGCCCTGTGAGTCAACAAGGGAATACGACCGGTCTTGTCGAAGTTGCCGGGAATGAAACATGCTTTTCGCGTCATTGACCGCGAGACCGCGATTATGACACGATCGTCACACGCATGCCAGAGTCGCCGCATCATGAAACAAAGGGAAAACCCGGGCCTACCCCTTGCAACGGGGACGCCGGCAAGTTGGAATTATCACGTTCCGCAAATCAAACGACGCAAATCGAGGTTTCGATGTCGCCCGAAAAACCTTCGTATATCGAACGCGATTGCGCGCATTTGATCCATCCGCTGCACAATCGAGCACTGCAGCAATCGGAGCATGTCTGGATCAAAGGGGAAGGAGCCGTCCTAACTGATGCCGATGGCCGCCAGTATCTTGATGCGCTTTCCGGCTTGTGGAATGTCGTCGCCGGCCACGGTCGATCCGAACTTGCCGACGCCGCGGCCGCGCAAATGAAGACGCTATCGTATTGCAGCGGCTATTCCGGCAGCTCGAATCCTCGCGCTATCGAGTTGGGTGAAAAGCTGGCCGAATTATCGTACCCCTCGATCAATCGATTCTTTTTGACTTCGGGAGGAGGCGAATCGAGCGACACCAGTTTCAAAACCGCTCGTTACTACTGGCGGGCGAAGGGGAAACCGGACAAAACCAAGGTCATTTCCCGGCAATGGGGTTACCACGGGGTGACTTTGGCAGCGATGAGCGCCACGGGAATCGCCAGCTACTGGCCGATGTTCGAACCGCGCGTACCAGGTTTCCTGCACATTCCGTCACCGTATCCGTACCGGTACGAATCGCCGGGCGGCGAGTCGGCAGGCATTGCGGCGGCGAACGAACTAGAAAACGCAATTCTTCGCGAAGGCCCGGAAACAGTCGCCATGTTCCTCGCCGAGCCGGTGCAAGGCGCGGGGGGCGTCATTGTTCCGCAGGACGATTACTTTCCGCGAATTCGGGAGATTTGCGATCAGTACGACGTGCTGCTGGTCTCTGACGAGGTGATTACGGGATTCGGCCGCACGGGCCGGATGTTTGGGCTGCAGCATTGGGGCATCGAACCGGACATGATGCAGTTCGCCAAAGCCATTACCTCGGGCTACTTCCCGTTAGGCGGTGTCGGCGTCAACGACGAAATCGCTTCCACGTTGGACGAAGGCGAATCCGTCTGGATGCACGCTTATACCTACAGTGCTCACCCCGTAGGATGTGCAGTTGCTTTGCGAAACATTGAGATCATCCTCGATGAGGACTTTCCGGGACAAGCCGAACGTAAAGGCAATTACCTTTTAGAGCGCTTGCAACGGGCGCTAGCCGAGCATCCGCATGTCGGCGAAGTACGAGGACTCGGACTGATGGCCGGCATCGAATACGTCGCTGACAAATCGACCAAAGACGAATTCCCGGTTGAAGAAAAAGTGGGGGCGAGAATCCATCAAGCGGCTCAGAAGCGAGGACTGTTCAGCCGATTGCGCGGCGATGTTTTTTGTATCGCACCGCCGATCGTAACGTCAGAAGAACAGCTCGACGCAATCGCAGATATTCTGCGGGAGTCAACGGAAGAAGTTCTGGGCTAGAGCGATTCAATTTGTGTTTGTCGGCGTTTCTGGCTCGTGAGTGCCAGTCGTCATAGAGCAGAACGCGATTTTCGCAGCCCTAAGTCAGCGCAATATGCTGA
>JANQRQ010000039.1 GCA_028284485.1 Planctomycetaceae bacterium
GAATCGGGGGCCATCAATACGCGGCAGACGGAGTCTGCCCGTGAACAATTTGATATGCAGTCGATCACCGATGAGATTCGCACGCGTAGTCTTGGCCGGCTGAATGAAATCTCGAACGAACTTCAGCGGCAACTCGATCCAGAGCAATTGGAAACCGTCACGACAACACAATTGGTTCGTCATGAATGGACGGATCGTATTGAGGGTTTTCAACAACGTCGTCAAAATGTCGAATCGCGCATCGAATCGATCAAGCGGGGATTTGAGAACCACAACGGTAGCGTCTTTGGTTATCGGCAGACGGCCGATGAGGTAAGTCGCGTGATCTCCGACCTCCGAGAGTTGCGATCCGAACTCGAACGGGCGCCACTAATCGTTGATGTCGATTTGGAACGAATTGATGCAGCCCGAATTCGCGATCAGCAACGTATCGAGGATCAATTGGATTCTCTAACGCTCGATGCGCAATCGTTGTCGCAATTCTTGATTGGACCTGAACTCGTCACACGAATGCAGACTGCACTTCACTACTTCGAATGGGCAAAAACAAATGCATCAAAACTAAGCGACGATTCCAAACCGCAGCGATTCAGAGGCGTCGACATCACGTTTCGAGATGCAGTGCAATACCCCAAGCTCCTATTGAAAGAACTACGCATCTCCGGTCTGGCGGAATTCAACGACCAAGAGATTCCATTTCAAGGCATCATGAAAGGCCTGACGACCGAGCCAGCACTCTATGGGCAGCCGGTTCTATTGCACGCCATCGGTCAGGCAGAGGCTGAATTCGACATCCAAGCCGCCATTGATTTCTCACAAGATACAGCGCGCCACGAACTGCTGATAACGTACGCTGACTCCTCGCCCCATCGCAAACAACTAGGTGATCATCACACCTTCCGAATCCCGATATCAATCGGCCCTTCCCGCTACCACTGCTACGCCAAAATGATTGGTGAACAATTGACTGCCGAATTTGCACTCTCGCAGCAAATCGTTTCTACGGAAATCCCACCGGCACGCGAGGGCGAAATCGTCAGCAACCTTATTGCCGAAGCACTTTCCAACGTTCGCAATACTCAAGCGAAATTACTCCTGACGGGAACGCTCGAGCATCCCGCTTGGGAGTTGAAGTCTAACTTCGGTCCGGAATTCGCCGAAAGCGTCGACTACCTTTTTGCGAGCGCATTGCGATCGCATGCCTCGGAATTGCTGGGGGAATCCGATTCCATCGCACGTATCAGTCGCCTGCAGCTACGTGAGCAGCTTAATGACCGGTTAGGTCAGCTCTTGTCGCAACTGAATGGTCCCGAAGCCGAAGCTCGACGACTGTTGGGACCGTTTGCCGGCGGCGCAGGGCGACTCGACTTCCTCAGGCGGTAATCTGGCACACCAATGAAGGTTGAACGCGTAGAGCCGATTGCCGCCCTGCCCCACTAGGGGCTGATGCAACCGGCACCTCTCAACTTCATTCCGGCAGGCATTTCCGCAAGTAATTGATGCTTTCGCGGGCCAGCCGTTCCGGGCCCGGCGCGTAGTCGAACACTTCCACCGAAATCCACCCGTTGAACTCGACGTCCGCTAATGATTCCAGGACCGGCACGAAATCGAGTTCTCCAAACCCCGGCCCCAGTCGATTGGGATCATTTGCGTGAAAATGGACGAGTTCATCGTGATGTTCTCTAATCAATGTCGGAATCGTTACCGTTTCTGCCGCCATCGCGTGACAGTCCAGAATTAGACGGCAACGGGCCGAGTCCACTTTCTTAATCAGCTGCATTGCCTGGTTGGCGTTGCTCAAGAAGTTTGTTTTTGTCGGCAACAGTGGCTCCATGGCCAATGTCACATCGTTGCGTTCGAGAATTGGCAACGCTTGATGAATCACATCGGTGGCGAACTCTAAACCTGCCTCGAATGTGATACCATCGCCCAGGTTTCGCTGTTGTGGCGATCCGAAAACGAGCAACTTGCCCCCCAGGTCAGCACAGAATTTGGCTAACTCACCGAGGTATTGAGACGTTCTCCTTCGAACTTCCCTGTCTGGGCTTGTCAGATGTAACCCTTCGGTGCGTGCCAACAACCAATGGAGTCCAACAACCTTTAATCCGGCCCGCTCCGCTTGCTTGCGAACTTCGGACCTTCGCTGGATCGATATGTCGGTCACGTCGTCGGAAATCGTGAACGGGGCGATCTCGAGTCCTTGATAACCGCACTCAGCAGCAAGCGAAAACGCTTTTTCAAACGGCCAATCTCCAAAAGTCTCATTGCAGATTGCAAATCGAGGCGGCGTCTTCACGCTCACCTGCCCCCAACATTGATCGCGTTTGTTGTGCACTGCAAGACCTGCCACACCGACGGAAGTGACAGCCTGCCTTATGAATGATCGACGCGATAACTCTGTGCCCACTGCAGACTCCCGAGTTTGATTCGCTTACGTTCCACCTAAAGCGATTTGCCTTTTCTTGTGAGCGCGTCTGGCTCGTGGGATCCAGCCATCTTAGAACAAAATGCATTTGCCGCGGCCACAAGTCAGCGTAATACGCTGTAAAAGATTAGTTTATGGCTTTGGTGCGATATTACCAAATTGTTTTCCAACGTTGACTGTTGTCGTAAACCGATTCGATTGACGCAACTCATAACCTTGGCAGGAAGTTTGCATGGACACAAACCTGGTAAGGACACTTTCTAAACCGCCCCCGCTAGTTGATCGATCGCCCATAAGCTTTCGCGTAGCAGATCGTCATCACCAATTTCCTCCGCATATTGAAGCACGCTTATCGTGTGATGGACCGCACGAATCCGCGCGTGCATCCACGCGTCGTCATCGACTGCTCCATAGCAGAGAAGGAACTCGTCGTGCATCGACGCGGGAAACAACAAGAATGCCACAATGAGATCGACGGCCGGATTTCCAATATGAACGTCGCCCCAATCGATGATTCCGGTCAGGTTGTGATCAGTGTCTACTACAAGATGACGAGAGTACAAATCGCCATGGACCAATGCATTGTTTGCAGGGACTGACATCTTTTCCCCGATCCGCAGCAGTTCGTACAGCGATTCATCATATTGCACGATTCCGCGCCCAACGAGGCCTTCCAATCGTTCCTTTGTTCGGGGAGTCCTCCTTCGCCAATCGAGCCGATACCATTTATCCGGCGGCGCTCCGATTTGCGAAATCTGGCCCTCGCAAATCGCATGCAACACCGCTAGGAACTCGGCCAATGGTCGAATCATCCGCTCGCGCTGTGCGATCGTCAGTCGTGCCCGACAAGCTGTGGTCCCTGCAATCAACGGATAACCAGCGAACGGCCATGGGAATGTCGCATCAGGCTCGCCGACGAATTCCGGACGGGGAATCGATAGTGGCAATTGGTCGGCAATGTGCTGGAGTACCTGAATTTCTCCCTTGAGACACTCTGCGCCAACTTGTCGGCGTGGAAATCGGAAAACCATGGAATCATTCACCAGGAACGCCGCATTATCCCACCCCGTTCCGAAAGGAGTAACGTGCAAGGGACGCAATTGCGGAAACTGCGTTTCGATAAGCCGTCGTGCATCATCGTTGGTGACTGTATGTTCTGCTTCCCAGGGCTGAGACATCAGAAAACTCTCGAGGTCAAGTCATGACGCGTTCGTCGTCGAGTGCTGTCAACGCGATGGCTGAAAAGGGCTACCGAGAGAACAGCGTTGAGTTATCATGCGGTTTGTAACTGAAATTGTGTCGCTGCCGATAGGCAGGCTTAGGAATTCTGGCAATCGACAAAACTCATGGATAGCGATTTTCCCACGCTGAATTCAAAGCCCTCCCGTGTTGGAGGTACGCTAAAGCTCTCTCCAGAGGATTTCATCGTGGAGGAAATTCCCGCCTATAGCCCATGCGGCGTTGGAGAACATCTGTTTCTATGGATCGAGAAACGAAACGTTTCCACCGATGAGTTACTACAACATCTTGCACGGTCGCTCAACATTTCACAGCGTGCAATCGGCATCGCGGGAATGAAAGACCGGCTGGCCGTCACCCGTCAATTCGTCTCCGTCCCGGTCTCCAGCGGCGAGCAGCTTTCGCACCTGGAGACAGAGAACATTCGAATTCTCAGCAACAGACGGCATACCAACAAACTACGGACCGGTCATCTTCGCGGTAACCGATTTGTTATCGTCTTGAGGAATGTCGATGCCGATGCCGCCCCTCGAATCGAGCAAACCTCACAACTGATCTCAAAATACGGATTCCCGAACTACTTCGGCACGCAACGATTCGGATCCAATCACAAAACCCTGAAACATGGAGTTGAATTGTTAAGCCAGGACGCCTCGATCGCTCCGACAAAAAAGCCTCACTCGCCACGTCGATTTCGACTGGCTCTTTCTGCCGTACAATCTTGGCTTTTCAATCAACTGTTGGCTCGGCGGATTCAAGAGGATATCGCGACCAAGGTTCTTCGCGGCGACGTCATGCAAGTCATCGCCTCAGGTGGCCTGTTCGTCGCGGAACGGACCGATCGCGAACAGCAAAGACACGATTCGGGTGAAACAGCAATCACCGGACCCATTTTCGGCCCAAAAATGAAGCGACCGCAACACGGCGCTGCCGAGATCGAGGCCGAAGTACTCGAGGCATCAGGATTGATTCTCTCTGCATTTTCGAGATTTCCGAAAATGACGCGGGGGACGCGACGGCCGCTAATGGTTCGGCCAGACGACTTTGACGTGATGCCCGCTGAAGACGGCACTGTACGGATTCAGTTCACGCTCCCTCCGGGAGCCTATGCGACGGTGCTGATGGACGAATTCGTCCAACGGCCCAAGGACAACAAATCGTCAATTGAAAGAGACAGAAATCTCGATTGATGGCGACGCCGAATCAATCGTCGACGAACTCAAGCCCCGCCTCGCCGATTTCGAATGGGTAAATTCCATCGTCACAGGCACTACCGCGATGTTTAGCGACATGCAGCGCTCGCCCCATTCGCGATCCATCACGCGTCTTTCCCATCAAAATGATTGTATTGGCGTTCGAGAGCACATCGCCGCTATCTAACGGCCGACTTAAGAGATCATCCAACATGATTTCGCGGCTGGTATACATCAACAAGCAGCCGATTCGCGTATGGTCGTAATAGTATTCTTCTACAAGTTCCGATTGCGATCGAAACTGCACGCGGAACAAATCGCGAGCCACCCACTCGGATTCCTTGCGCAGAATCTGGTGGTAAAGGTAATCGAATAAGTGAAATTGAAACGAATCGCTGGGCTCGTCAACCGGCTCGACACCGTCGATCACACACCGCCGCACGCCGTGTACAAAGTTACCATAGAAATAGGCAATCGACCGATCGAGCTTCTTGGCCAACTCGACCTTCCATTCGCGCCAGTCATCGAATTCCATATCGCTGATCGTGACTCGCCGGCCGCTGCGGTCGAAAATATGTAAGGCATCGTAGCGGGCTTTCTCGCGCGACCATACGTCGAGCGGATCGAGTTTTATGTCGACCGGACAGGTTTGAAGCTCCCAACGGAATAGCCGTCGGGCATATTCACTGTGATTCTGCGAGTCGCCACGCGACGTCATGTCGAACAGAATCCCTCGCTCTTGCTCCTGCTTCAGGCCATGATGCGCAAACTGCAAACCCAACTGGGTCTTACCAATACCTGTTGCTCCGACGACGACCGTCAGCGTCCCAGGCAACAGCCCACCGCCTAAAATTTCATCCAGCTTACATATTCCGGTTTCAAGCCGCTCGGTCATTCGGCATCTGCTTTTTTTCGCAAGAAGTTTTTCAAAACGATTCGCAAGATCGAAATGGGATCACAACAAAATTAAAGAGCGAGCACGAACGCACTAGGCGTGCCGCTTACGAATATCGACTGCCTCGGGTGACTTTTCAAATCGTCAACCAACGATCGCGCGAAGCGATGTCCCAGCGATCGGACAGTCGACCATTTTGAATAACCCAGACTTGTTTATGCAATGCCGAGGTTGGGCAGACATGTCGTGGGATCGCCAACAATTCGTCGCCAGGCTGGAATCGGTCTGCCTCTGACGTTGATAGCACCAGATGCTCCTCGTTTTGCAGCACTTCTTCGGCGTCCGGTAGTTCGGGAAATACCAAGCGCTGGCCAGCCGGCTGATCAGCTGCGACGGCTTTATAGCCCAAATCGAGTGTCACGCGGTCGACGGTGGGGCGACTAATGACTCTCGTCAATAAGAGTGCTGCCGGCGGAAACACGAGATCGGGAAACGCCTCACTATACCCGGCATCGTTATAAACACACGTTCCGGGGCTGCATTCGATCGCAGGGTCATCCATTTCGGCGTAAATCGGAAAGGAGCCGGTCCCCCCTGCCACGATACGCGGAACGGGCCATCCCTCGGCCTCCAGATCCTGGCGAAATTGTTGAACCTTCTCCCATTCGCTTAACACCGCAACTCGCCGCTCCTCCCGTGACCGTTGATGCTGGTGCCCGTCATACACGTGCAAGCCTTGCGGTTCAACACCGGCAGTCTCGATGATTAGCCGATATAGATCTTTGGCTTTGTCGCCGACTGGCAATCCCGTACGGTGCTGGCCGGCATCGATGTCGAGTAGCACACCGATCGAACTGCCGGTGGAATCCATCGCCTGCCCCAAATTGCAAATGGGTAGGACATGGTCGGCCGTCACGCTGAACGCGACGTTCGGAAATTGTTCGACGAATCGTACTGCCCGAGCAATATTCGGTCCGACCAAGTTGTAGGCCAAAAAGACATCAGGAGCTCCGGCATCCGCCAGCATTTCAGCCTCCGCGAATGTCGCCGCCTTATGCTTTAAGATCCCCAACTGAATCTGACGTTGGACTACTTCGCGCGTTTTATGAGTTTTGCAATGTGGCCGCAAACGAGTCGGATCACCGGCAATCTCTATCATTTGCTGAAGGTTCTCGTCCAATAATTCGCTGAATACAAGCATCGCCGGTGTAATGATCCGGCTTGTATCATCAATGGCGTAGCGTGGATCCATCAGCACCTTTCATCATTGTCGCCAGAACTCGATATCTCATCGCTGCAAACAATTGTCGATTCACATGACAGAATCGGTTGCTGCCCATCACAGCCCTTGAAAGAAGACTCGCTCGGCCGTTTTTCGCAGTAGCCATTCACGCTCTTCTGTTGTCACAAAATCAAGCTGGTTTTTCACAAGGTCAATCGAAGCTCGGTAGGAGTGTGGAGAAACTACTTGAAACGGCGCATCGGACGCCCACATCAGCCGCTGCGCGCCGAATGCGTTATACACTTCGCGAATTAGAGGGATCAGGTCGTGGTACGGCGGACTTTTCCGGCCAAGCGCGTAATACGCAGATATTTTTACGCTGACATTTCCGTGTCGAGCCATGTCGCACAACGCTTTGACTTCAGCGGGGTCGACCCGACCAGTAATCCCAACACGGGCAAAATGGTCGATCACAACCGGTGTCTCGGGAAAATCGCGACACATACGATCGAGGGCAGCTAGCGCATTGGGATTAATCAAGCAGCACATCGCCAAGTCATGCTCCGCTCCCGCCGAGAACATTTCGTGCAGTCCATCAGAATCTAGCCAGCGATCGGCGTTCTCGGTTTGTGGGCGTATCCGAAACCCGCGCACCCCCAGTTTTTTCATTTGCAGCATTTCACGGGCGGGTGACTTCTTTTCATCGATGACTGCAACGCCGGAAAACATGCCGGGAAAACGAGCCATCGCGTCAAGCATGTAGCTGTTATCGAAGCGATAAAACGACATTTGAATCAACACAACGCGATTAACTCCGACAGCATGCATTTCGCGTTGCAATTCTTCGGCAGTAAAACTCGCGGGGGCCATACTCTCCTTACTGTAGCCTTCAGCCAAGGGGTACCGTGCGAGATCAGGCGTCCAAATGTGTGAATGCGCGTCGATGAGATTCATGTTGCAACCTTCAAATCCCGTTTCAGAGACGGAAACTGATATTCAACGTACCGCTCTTTTAGCCAATCGACTGGGAATCGACGTCGGCGGACTATCGTTACGAACTCGACTGCTTGTGAAAGTACTTTTCAACAAGATGTCTCGGTGGTGGCGGTGTCATTTTTGTCACCACAAAGACCGCCAGAAAAGAGGTGCACAATCCAATAATAATCGGATCGAAGTTCAACAGTCGGTACGGCCGGAAGAAACTCTCGTTGACAAAAGCACCCGCCACATACATCGAAAGGTGTGCTCCAAATCCGGCTAACATCCCAGACATACATCCCGGGAGATTCGCACGCGGCCAATACAGCGCAAACACCATCGGTGCCAAGAAACAGGCTGCCAGTCCACTGCCAACATAAACGATAATGTCTTGCAAGAATTGCGGGGGATTGACGGCACCAACCATGGCAACCGTTCCCACAATCAGCGTGCATAAATAGCTCATTCTCCGCAAGGTCTTTTCAGAGGCTTGAGGATTCAGGTTACGCTGGTAGATATCACGGACAAGCGCCGAAGAAATCATCAATAGAAAGCTGTCAACCGTCGACATGACTGCGGCAAACGGTGCCGCCACCAGCAGACCGGCTAGCCAAGGCATACCGGCCCCGGTCGTCAAATGAACGGCCATCGCCGGCATGATTCGATCTGACTCGGCATCCATTCCCGGCAACAAGACCCGGGCGCAACAGAAGATGATGACCAATGACAAATAAATCGCCGAGTAATATATGGCGACCGTGAAAATGGCTCGTCGCAAAGTTGATGTATTGCGAAACGCCATTAACCGCACCATATTGCTCGGCTGGCCGGATCCGGAAATTGCCCACATAAAGAAAAACGAAAAAGCCAAACTCAATGGTAGGAATCCAACTGCATCCGTAGGACTGGGACCGGGGCCTGTCACGTAAGAGCCACGTTGTTCTGCGTCGGCACCGTAAGCGTAGGGAGTCATGCTTGGTTGTACGAGGTTCACCCCCTCGAAGAACTCAACAGCTGACTCCCCCCCCGTCAGTCTTCTGATTTCTTCCGGAGTTGTAATCTCCAAGATTTTAATGTCGTTCGCTTGTGTCTCGCTTTCGGAAATGACGGCTTCCTGGGCGGTGCGAAACAGACGTGGAAGATCGCCCTCTCCATCGGTTATTTGCAGCCAAGTTCCTGAAGGAACGACAAGCCGTCCCGTACTGGAAAGTCCGTATCGCACCAAATTTGCCGTTCCGTTCTTGGGCGGAGTCATGTTCGCCATTTGACGAGTTGCCTGTTCCAGCCCGCCCACTTGGGACAGCGCCAGCGGCAAGAGAATTAAGACACCAATAATCATGACCACACCCTGCAGTACGTCTGTCCAAACGACGGCATGAAATCCGCCGTAGGTCGTGTAGACAATGACCGCGACACCGAACGTCAGCAGGCAAAGCAAATATTGCGAATCGACACCTTGTAAGTAAGTGATTCCCTCGGTGAAACGACCGAATGTCTCGGCGGAATTCTGAAATGGTTCCACATCCAACAGAAGCGTATTGAGAATCAAGCTGCCCGCTTTGAACTGCGCCACCAAGTTGAATGACATGAAGAAGACAATCAGCATCACCGCCAACAGTCCAAAAGCGGGGCTTTGAAACCGATCGCGAATGACGTCGGGGACCGTAATGGATCCGGAAATCCGCGCGACTTGATTCAAGCGCTTACCCAACAAGCCCATCGTGCAGATCGGCACGACCATGTAGCTACCAATCCACAGCGCCAGCACCCATCCATGCATATAGATCTTGGAAGGGAATCCCGTAAAACTGCCACCCGATGAACTTGTGGCCGCAAATGTCAAAGCAAAGGCCCAAACTCCCAAGCTTCGGCTGCCGAGAAAATACTCGCTGAGAAAGCTTTTGCTCTTGAGCAAGGCGTTCGAAACAGCTGCCAACCCAAATACGGCCAGCGTGTAAAACAAGAATGTCAGCAGGGCCGCATTCGACTGACCTTCGGCGAGAATGACGGAACTGTTCATTCGTCGTCTCCCTCCGCTTCAGCCGCTGTGGAAGCTGCTATATCCTCCGCAATATCGGCACCCTCGTGCGCCTCTCCTAACTCGTCGTCAGCCATATAACAGAAGCAGAACCAAGTGGTGAAGATATCGGCGATGAGCCATGGAGCAAAAATACCCCAAAACACCCAACTGGGAATGCCCCAGACTGTTTCGACCGACGATGAATCGGACAGCGCCGAGTAGCCATTGAAATAGCAATAGGGCACGGCCCACACGAGCGCCACTGCCCAGACACTGAAAATGACGAGTGCTTCCCGTCGAGAGTTTAGAAAGATCGGGTCATAAACAGCATCGTCAACTTCTGTAGATTCGCCGCTACTCATGAGACCTCTCACACTTAGATTTCAGGCGAGGACCAGCTGTCAACTTCGTCGAGAACACACTTTGCTATGTCAATCGAGTCAATTGCCTACTGCATTTGTAAAATCCTGAACTCCTCAATTCTGCATGCATTGGGCGCGATCATTGTCCGTGCAAACAATGTTGCACATGCCGTTTGTCGCATGTTTCCAGCCAGCTTATAATCATTCATGTCAAAAAACGATAACCGAACGAAAGAAATCTATTGAATGTCGACGATCAACTCGGAAGTACGAATTGGATTTATCGGCGCCGGGCGCATGGCAACCGCTCTTGCCAAAGGTCTCATTGACGCGAAGTTCTGCGAACAAGAAAACGTGATAGCCTTCGATATCAGTGACGACGTCCGGCAACGTTTCGCGGCTGAAACTGGTGCGGTCACAGCGAAATCAAACAACGAAGTTGTCTCGAAATCGCAGGCGATCATCCTGGCCGTTAAGCCGCAACATATGCCCGATGTCCTTGAGGACATTAAGGATCACGTCAGCTCGAACCACCTGGTCATATCAATCGCAGCAGGTGTCACCCTGGATCATTTGGAACGCTGTTTAGGCAGCGGATTGCGGTTGATCCGGGTCATGCCGAATACTCCTTGTCTGGTCGGCGAATCGGCGTCCGGCTTTGCACTGGGAAACTCGGCAACTGAAGACGACGGCCGGTTTGTCCAGGGATTGCTTTCAACCGTCGGTATGGCTTTTCAGGTCGACGAACATCTGCTTGATGCAGTCACAGGACTGTCCGGCAGCGGTCCCGCGTTCGTCTATGAGGTAATCGAAGCTTTGAGCGATGGTGGAGTCCACGCTGGACTACCACGCAATATCGCGGCACAACTCGCAGCCCAAACGGTATTAGGCGCTGCTCAAATGGTTTTGACGACGGAAGAGCATCCGGCTGCCCTCAAGGACGCAGTCGCCAGTCCGGGAGGAACAACAATCGCCGGTCTGCACGAACTTGAGAAAGGCGGCTTACGTGCAACCCTGATGAATGCCGTCATTGCAGCATCGCGCCGATCCCAAGAACTGGGACAATCGTCGTAACCGAACCAGAACTCACCGGGCGAACGGTTAAAACAGTCAGTCGCCTTTCCCAGAACGGGCGTTTCTGGCTGAGGAATGTTTGACTGCCTCAAGCTGTGGCCTAGGCTGTGTTGGAACAAGACTCTACGTAGTTTCCGTAGGGACAATCTATGTACGCAGGTCTCGACCGGGCTGGCGTTTAATCCTCTCACAGCATGAGACTCAGAATTCGCTTCCATGGCTACAGGGCATCTACTCACTGAGGATTTGAATATCCCCAACACCTTCGGCCCGTCCAGTCGGCCTATGGATTCTTCAAGAATCCTGTTTGAGCTGATGCAGTTGTCGCATCAAGCTGATGAGGCCCGTCGGCAAAACGGACAGGCCGATATGCTGGAAGACGTCATTTCCAAGTCGATTCTCAGGCGGCTTCTTTCCGCCTTGCATTTTCGCGATGCGGCGACAGTCAATCATTCCCGACGAGTTGCGAAGTTGTCAGTGGGAATCGCGCAATTCCTCAGTTGGGAAGGCCAACCGCTCAAACTGTTGGAAGTTGCAGGTTTGTTGCACGATATCGGCAAAATCGGCGTTCCAGACAACATCCTGTTCAAGCCAGGCCGACTCAACCCGGACGAAGCAGGGCTCATGGCATTGCACTACAACATCAGTCTTGATGTGTTACAGGCATGCCGTGTTGATCGAGGCGTTTTGGAGATCATCAGCCAGTCTCATACTCATTACAACGGTGCCACCGATGGATTTCGACGAATTGGCAGCGATGTTCACCAAGGAGCACGAATTCTCGCCGTTGCCGACGCCTACGATTCGCTGTCGATGGACAAAGTTTATCGCGAAAAGAAAACGCACGAAGAAATCATGGAGATTCTTCATGCAGAATCGGGAACGCAATTCGACGGCAACATCGTCCGCGCGTTATCTCGGTGGATTGACACAAATGGACTTCCTTTTCAAACCGAAAAATCCGAGCCAGTCGCCAACCAGGCGCAGATGACTCCTGTTGACCACGAAGAGACGCTACGAGCAAGTTCATTAGGTAACGTCTTTTCCTACCTGTATATCCTCGAAAGCCTTTACGACGGCTTCTATCTCGTCGACGCCGATCGCCACTACCGAATTTGGAATCGAGGGGCCGAACGACTGTTAGGACAACGTGCCACGACCGTCCTGAATCAAACATGGGACGAGAACCAATTTGAGATGATCAGCAAGTTTGGAGATCCGCTTCCCGAAGAAGAGCGGCCCCTTCGCCGAATCTTCGAAACTGGAAAGGCGACCACTTCCGAGATTCAAATCCAACAAACCAACGGCTCCTGGATCCCTGTGGAGTTACAATCCGTTCCGGTTGTTGACGATAACGGCTTGGTGATCGGAGTTGCTGAGATTTTCCGCGACTTGTCCCGAACCGGCACCTGTTCGGAATACCGTGAGCTCAAACTGGCCGCATGCCGCGACTCTCTCACTTCAGTTGCCAACCGCGGTTCGCTGGAAACCCAATTGGCGATGCTCATTACCGAGTTCTCGGAGAGTTCACTACCGGAGCCATTCAGTGCGATATTCCTCGACATTGATCACTTCAAACAGATTAACGATACATTCGGACACTCCATCGGTGATCAAGTACTGATTGAAATCGCCAGGTTACTGCAACACGAGACCTACTCGGGGGAACTTGTCGGGCGTTTCGGTGGCGAAGAATTCATGATTCTTTGCCCTGCCACAAATCTGGATCAGGCGCAACGTCGCGCGGAACGGTTGAGGCTTGCTATTTGTGCAGCCGACATCGCAGAACTCGACGACTTCTCAGTCAGCGCTTCGTTTGGCGTTGCCCAATCGGAACCCGGCGACTCGGTCGAGAGCATTATTCGGCGTGCGGATACAGCACTGTACGCTTCCAAAGAGGGTGGGCGCAATAGAACGACAACGTTGACCACCGCGGAAATGATCGAGCAAAATAGCACAGCCAAAGAACAGAAACGCTCAGCCGACGCGATGCGTTTTCAAACTGTGCTTCATGCTTGCGTTGCTTCTGACATCGTGATCTACAAGCTTGGCGGATTCGTCGACGATCATCGTGCATCTCTTCGCGAGGTCACTTCTGAGCGAGTTGTCATTCGCATCGGCAGTCGTGGGATCCTGCCATTCTGGGGAGGATCGGACCGCACTCGGCCGGTAGAAATGGAATTGGAGTTCGGAGACCGAATCACCAAAACACGTCGGCGATCTAAGGAAGCCAGCTCGCGCGTCGAGATTCAAGTTCGTATCCGACCGATCGGCATTGCCAGAAATCGCGAAGCTTTTCAGGCTCGGGCAAAGCGCGTGTTGCACGCACTCCGGGAATACCTCGTCGCGGATTGACCTACTGCCGACCAGCGACGACATCGTTGTTTCCGCACTCCGAACTCGAGATTACGGGATGCACCGACTTTAACGATTATGTCGATTGCAACGGCACCTGGATCTCTTCTCCAGGACGTAAACCCCGAATCCTCCTCATATTCGGTAGAAAAGGGGGAATCGGACGTTCTTCGATAATGCTTCTCCTAGATGCAGTCCGATAGGGAAAGAAAAGGACCCCGTGACCTTGAAACAAGGTCTAACCTGCGCCTGCTTGATTCCCAGGGACCCTGATCGTGAAGCCCGCGACACTCTCGCCGAAACATCGACGCGCAACCCGGACAGTGTCAGAATTGCAGTTGGCAATCGGATCCGCACAGCGGAGCGAGAGAATCGTCGGACAAACATTAGGTCACGATTCAAGATTCGCCTTGATTCAGCCATGGATTCTGTTGTGCCTATTGGGCGTGATCGGTCTTTCTGGCTGTGCTGGATTTAAACCAATCAGGGGAGTTCCCGTTCGGAATCTGTACCTCCCCTCGTCAGAGCCTAGTCGATCAGGAAAAAGTACGATCGATTTAGCTTTGCTTGGCCAAACAGCTCCGCCCGTCTATCTCGTTGATTCTGGAGATGTTCTGGGAGTCTATATTGAAGGAGTGCTTGGGCGGCGTGAAGAAGTCCCCCCCGTTCACTTCCCCGAGAATCACGAAGTTGCTCCATCATTGGGCTACCCGATTCCCGTGCGAGACGATGGAACAATCTCCATGCCGCTGGTCGGCGCCATTCCCGTGCGTGGGCTATCGATTCGTCAAGTCGAGGAAACGATTCGCAACGCCTATGTCGGTCAAGGTGACGTCCTCGCTAAGGGACGCGATCGAATATTTGTCAGTTTGCAAAAACCAAGAACTTATCGCGTTCTCGTTGTACGACAGGAAGCCGGTAACGACGCGAACAATATCGTCGGACCAGGACAAATCAATCCCGGAGCGCTAAAACGAGGAAGTGGTCAGGTTGTAAATCTGCCCGCTTACTCCAACGATGTGTTACACGCCTTGGCTGAAACCGGTGGCCTGCCCGGTCTGGATGCTGAAAACACAATCTACATTGTCAGACGTCGGCAGATCGTCCCGACCGAAGTTCCCGTGCATCATCACCCGGGGACATTTCCCGAGCCGATCCACCCTCAGTATCCGCCAGGACCACAAACGCCGCCTGTCGTCGCACCGGTAAGCTACGAAACGTTTGCCGATGGTGATTCGAGTGAGGATGAATGGGGACATACAAGCGGACAAGGTGTCGTCCATGCACAACACGTGACAAGCGATTGGGGTCACTCATCGCCTCAGTCTGCACCGACAACTGCTGTGGCTTCAGCATCAATGGGAATCGGGAATCCTTACGGATCAGCGTATTCGGTGCCCCAACAGCCCATTCAACAATCACCTGCCCTCGGCTATCCTGCGCCGCCCTTTGCTGGACCGGCGATGGAACCATTCGCGGCACAATCTTGGAACGGCACGCCCGACTTTTATGATCCGCAAATGTATCCCGGAGCATTCGGAAGCTACGCCCAGACCGTTCAGAACGAGCGAGTTGTCAAAATCCCCGTTCGACTCGGGATGGGTGAATGGGTCAACGTTCGAGAACAGGATGTCATCTTGAACGACGGCGACATCGTGTTCATCGAAACGAGGGACACCGAGATCTTCTACACCGGCGGCCTCTTGGGAGGCGGTCAGTTTACGCTGCCGCGAGATTACGACCTCGATATTTTGGGAGCAATCGCGATTGCCCAGGGTCAGAACAATGCCGGCAGTGCGCCGCGTTCCATTGGTGGAAACTCGGCACTCAACCAGGACGTGACGATCAGCGCCAGCCATGCGATCATCTTGCGACCGTTACCTGAAGGCGGCCAAATCCCCATCCAAGTCGATTTGTACCAAGCAATGCGTTGCCCGGAAGAACGGGTCGTGATCCAACCGGGTGACTACATCATATTGCAGTACACTTGGCCAGAAGCCATCGCCGCATTCCTGGAACGACATCTCCTCGAAGGCGCTTTGTTCGGGTTGGCGGCAGCTCAGTTGAATAACAACGGCAACAACTGACGCCTGTTCGGCTCTTTAGGTGCACGCCGAATATGTCACGCCATCGATTATTTCGATGCGCTACGGTCGTTTGCACCTTGCTGCGGCAACCACCGACGAATGTACCGGGCGGCCGGTTGCTGACGAATGGCGGTCCGCCCGCGGCTCAGCGCTTCTGCCGTTCGTGCCAGGGCTCGCTGCCGATCGACATTATCGGCGACAAATACCTTCAATGCGGCCGCAGCTTGTTTGGCTTCGGCATCGTCCTTGGAACCAAGGACTCGGCAAATATGCCAGCGATATTTCGGGTCGGCGATCGCTGCAGTCCAATTGGCCGTTTCCGGAGCCCGCGTTGGCATACTCAAGAAAACGATTTCAGGGTGACTGGGAATCCTTCCGCCAATGAGTTTCACGACGTCCTGCAGAATCTTTGGGGCATCGGTTTCGCTTGGCTGGACAAGGGCGTAATTGGCGATGACTCGGTTCTCATTTGCGATAAGAATTGTCAGATTAACATCACGATTCAACCCGTAACTGCCCGGACCTTCGGCTCCGTCCAACGAAATCCCCACCGGCCGTCCCATGCCCCACCAACTGATCGCCTGCTGCAAATACTGTTCGGCTGCCGAACGGTCTCCATCGAGCCAAACAACTGCGGCAAATAACTCCTCTTCGGTCCGCATTTCTGCGTAGTTCATCAGGACTCGCGTCAACCGGGCCGCCGGCCGATTCGCACCATTAACCAAGACAAGCAACGTGGGCTTCCCTTCGGAGGCGCTCACAACGTCGATCTCTTGTCCCCGGTCGACACCATAAGCCAGCAAAACATTAATCTGCGGCAACGGTTCCCCCTTCTGGGGGCCAGAGAACACCGCTTCATCGTCAGCAATCGCGGCGACAGTAATGGACAGCATTGCAATGACGATGGGTATTTGAATTTGGCTTGCGATGTTCATCAATGGATCTCCTTGAACATGGCCCAAACAATAGACATTGGAGTCTAGTGCCGACATTCGATCCACATCGAGCACATCCGCTGGCAGTCGACCGCCAGTAGCGACGACCGTTTAGACATTACTCTTCCGGTTTTGGCAGCAGCACGACCCGAGCGAGTTGCCCACGGTCGCCACCAACAACCGCTTCCTGATTACCGGAATGAACAGCCACGCAATAGGCCCAGCCATCAATTGCGGGTGATTCCTGAAGGATTTCCACGGTGTCTGGATCAATCGTCCTCAATTGCCCGTCTGTACAGCTCACAACGATGCGGTCCCCGCTACTTGTCCAATCCACTGCGAGCGGGACACTCCCCGACACCTTGCAGAACCGCACCATCCGTCCAATTGTCGGTTGCCATAACCTTGCCGTCCGGTCGCGACTCACTGAAGCAATCATCGGCAATACATCCGGATCCGATGATGGGCGCAGCGCAACGTCGTGGACGGGCTGAGTGTGGTTGTTAAACGCGCGAATGTTATTCCCTGATGGTAGCTCCCAAACACGAACGCTTTGGTCAATCCCCGAGCTGACCAAAGTCTTTCCATCCGAAAGAAAACAAACCGCCGTCACCGGCCGCGAATGACCTTCGATTTGCACATTCGTCTCTCCGGAATCTGCATTGTGCACTGTGACTTTCCAGTCGAGGCTCGCCGTTGCCACTTGATGCGAATCCGCTGACCAATCGACCGCGTAAATCAAATCGTCATTGGTCGAGCTGCGAAATAGCAATTTGCCACTTGGCCACGCGAACATTTCCAACGTCCCCTCTTCCGCCGGAGTACCTCCGACAACAGCCACGCGGTCGCCATCCGGTGAAAATGCCAAATCGTGAATGTGCAGCAATTCGCTTTCGAGACGTCGAACGCTTTCGATTCCCGGCCAAGACTTCACCTCTAGTCCGGATTGCGAGCCAACCAGTATCCGTTCCGCATTCGGCACAAACTTGACGGCAGTGACCGGAGCCTCCGCCGCATAAAGAGACGAAGTCAACAACATGAAAACCAAGTTCGTAAATGTTTTCACGATTCTCCTCATTTGATTTCTGAAATCCCCCGCACGACGGGACTGTCTGGCAACGTCACTCGCCCGTAACTGGCCACTGTTGCACGGGATTCTCCCACACCTGACACAACGGTTCGTCCGTCCGCTCGAAGCCGTCTTGAGCCCACCCAGCATCAATCGATAACACGGTCTGCCCATCAATTTCGTTGCGGTATTCGTACAAGGGACGCAACATCGGAAACGAGTTCGCCTGCTCATTCGAAATGCCGTAAAACAGCGGCTGAGCGTCGCCTCGAGTTGCGTGGACAGGAACAGTGAAAGGAGATTCTCGATCCATGGCGAAAAAAGCAACCGGCGCATCCATGCTTGAAACGTGCTCCATCCCCGTGCTTGCCATCGTCAGTTGTCGACCATGGCGATAAACGGGAACGGGCATTGTCACCCGCTGATCGTCCAAATTCAGCCGATACATGATTTGATTGTAATCATATCTCGGCGTCTTATGTTCGTTTCCCGAAAACAACGTGGTGTAGGTCCCCTCAAAATAGATCGTCCGGCCACCACGACTTGCAAAAAAAGGATGCTGCTTGGGATTGTAAAAACTGTACTTGTGATGCGTCACAATTTTCCGCGCGTAACCCCAAGGACCTAACGGCGAATCGGCTTCGGCATACCAAATCTCACCCAACAACGACGTCCCGAAACTCTGCAAGCCGATCAAAAGCCATCGATTCCGATACTCGTTGAAGTAAACTGATCCTCCGTGAATTGCGATCAGATCGCCGGTCTCGACATCGATAAGTCGCGGTTGGATTTCGTCGTCCTGTAACAATCCACCTTTTTTGAATTCTGCTTGAAGCTTTGCGCTCAGCGGCGGCGTTCGACGCTTCCAGCCATACCGCAATGCTCCGTCCGCCCTGCGGTCTAGCTGGGGCAAATCGGCACTACTCCCCTCCTTCAAGCAGGTAAATGATTCGTACTGATCCAAGTCTTGAATGGCTTCAATCGTTGCTGGCACGCGCGTGAGCGGAAATGGCTTCGCGAAGTAAACATACTCGATCCCCTCGTCCTGAAACAAAAAGGGATGTCCCGAGGGATAAACCGCTGCGTTGTCCGGGAATTTCAAGACCTGCTCGAACTCCTGGCGTTTCGGGTTAAACTCCGCCAATCCGTGCCGATAAACCGTAAGCGGTGGCTTAACTTTGACATAGTGCGCGAACATCCGCTCACGGCCGTCATCGTTTAACACAATCAAACTGTCGATCCAAGTCGGACCACTCCCCGGCATCTTCGCGGTCTCTTTGGCGAACCCTTCGGCACCAACAAAGTAGCGAAGATCGACTCCCACGTTAGGCGACAGACCGCCATTTGCCGGAAGCTCTGATGTTGCACCTGGGACGTGAAAGTTGCCCAAGGGATAGCGCGGTCGATTGGTGTCCCCCCAGAACCAATGGACTTTCCCGCCGAACAACGCGCTAACCACACTATCCGATCCGAGCACCTTGGCATTTAGCAGCGGCTCTACAATCGGTATTTCGTTTCCGATCAGCCGACTATCGCGATAGATTCCGCCGCCGGTTACTCGATACAACCGCTCGGCAACATTAGTCCTCTGAATTTGAATCGTCGCGGTATTGCCCGGAGTTAACTGAAATGCTTTGCCCCGAAACCCAAATCCATCTTTCGGAAACTCGTATCCGTGACTCGTCACGCGAAAGAAGACACTTTGCCCCATTAATCCAGGTTCGTTGATTGCTGCGACACCATCACTGTCGGTTACGAATCGAATTCCGTTTACGGTTTCGAGTTCGACAAGCGGCACTCCACGCCCAGTTTCCGAATCGACAACCGTAATTGCAAAATATTCGGAATCGCCTGGTGCCAAGTCGACTGCGGGAATAACAAATAGCAGCCAAGCGAGGCATTGTGCGCGCAGTATCATCGTAAAACTGAGCCTTTTCAGTTTCGAGTGACAGCGATGGCGTGGGATTACCCCACCAATTCACTGATAACCGATCCCCCCTGATTGACTTGAACGGGCCGGCCATCAGCCGTGTGCAATTCAAGATCGGGATCGATTCCCAACAGCGTGTAGATTGTTCGCGCCAAATCGGCGGGAGTTACGGGGCGGTCCTGCGGACTTTCGCCAACGGAATCGCTTGTGCCGACGATCTGCCCGCCTCGCAAACCACCGCCGGCCATGGCCACACTAAACACACGTGGCCAATGGTCACGCCCGCCGGAGGTATTGAGCTTCGGCGTCCGTCCGAATTCTCCCATCACCACGATCAACGTCTCGTCCAGCATCCCACGTTCATCAAGATCTTCAATGAGCGCTGAGAAACCTAAATCGAGCGACGGTATCAGGCCAACCGGTTTCTTTGCACCGGTATATCCATCTTTGAGCCGTGTGACCAAATCTTGATGCGTGTCCCAACCGCGATTCGTCACTGTGACGAAAGGAACGCCGCGCTCAATGAGCCGCCGTGCCAATAGACAGCTTTGGCCAACTGTCTTATGGCCGTACCGCTGTCGTGTCTCTTGCGGCTCTTTCGAGAGATCAAACGCTTCTTTTGCATCTTTCGATGTGATCAATCGATAGGCCTGTTCAAACTCGGGGTCCGACGGGGCGTCCGAAGAAGACTCGACCTGTCGGCTGAATTGATCCAGTTTTTGCAAATAATCGCGACGCCGATTGATCCGTTCCAAATCCATTCCATTAAAGAAGTCGAGGTCGCGAACTTGAAAATCGGGCCTGGCAGGATCGCCCCCCACAGAAAACGGTCGTGTCGCTGCCGGCAAGTAACCATTCCCCGACAACTTCGAACCACCGACTCGGAAATTCGGAACGGCGATATTGTCTGGCAACACACCCTTGGTTGGCCGAACCTGCGCCAAGACCGATCCGTAATGCGCATATTCGACAACTGGAGTCGGCTTGTAGCCGGTCAGCAGATAATGCGTTCCAAAGTTATGCTCCCCCAGCGGAGAAGTCATCGAACGAATCACACCGACGTGATTCAGTAGTCGAGCCGTGTTTGGCATGAATTCGCAAATCTGAGCACCCGGCACAGCGGTCGATATCGGCTCAAACGGCCCGCGGACCTCGGTCGGTGCATTCGGCTTCAAATCAAATGTTTCCAGATGGCTTGGGCCGCCGTCCAGCCAAATAACGACGCAAGAACGTGCCCGGCCCAATGGGAGGCTGGCATTTGTAGATTCCGCTGCCGTGAGCCTGCGCATGGCCAGAATATCGGACAAACCCAGTCCCAAAGACGTAAGTCCTCCGACTCGCAAAACGTCTCTGCGTGTTACGCCGTCACAACGCCGAAATGGGTGGCCGTTTGCATTCATCATTCGTTACTCCAAAACGGGAAATAACTATCCTGTTATTTTCGATTTTCACACAAATTGACGATCGCCGCTATCTGTCAATCCGACACGATCGTCGATGGGTAAACATTAATGGTTGGTTGCGAATTCGCGGCACGACAAAAGTGCCCACACAATATCTTCCAGCACCTCACGCCGAACCGACTCACTCGACACTTCATTCAGTTGCGCCATCCAGAAATCCTGCTCGCGAGTGTCGGGGTGGCGTCCGAGACTTCGCAAATACAGTTCGCCAATAATCTCTTGATTGTTCTTTCCTGATTCGAGTAGCTGCGTCACGCGCCCGGCTTTTGCGGATGTTTTGCGATTGATCAATTCACCGTTCAGCATGTGGAGTTTTTGAGTCAAACCTCCGCCGCCGCTTCCACCTGGTGCTTCACACGATTCTTCTCGAGAGCATCGACCGAGGATGTCCAACGCATCCGATGGGATTTTCGGATCGAACAGCGTGACCGCTCGGGTCCCTTCGGGCATATTGCCGTACTGATCCGAGACTCCCGAAACTTCCGCCAACGCATCAGCCAGCACTTCCGGCTCGAGCGGCCGAATGAGAGCATGTGAATAAAAGCGGTCGTCCCCTTCGTTTGCCGCGACTGTCCGCGAACTACGTCCATAAGCGGCGCTCGTTGCGATCAATCGCAGCGTATGCCGAAGCTGGAAGCCGTTAGCAACAAAATCGTCCGCAAGATGATCGAGAAGCCGAGGATGTGTTGCCGGATTTGTGGCACGCATGTCATCAGCCGGCTCGACTAATCCGCGTCCCATCAAGTGCTTCCAAAGGCGATTGACGATCGCACGTGCGAAGAACGGATTGGAACCATCCGTCAGCCAACCAACGAATTCTTGGCGTCCGTTTTGACTTGCTTCCAGGAAGCGCTCTCCTGGGATGCGGGGAATCGCGGCTTCGCCGGTTCGAGGATGTGTGATTTCACCCCGTTTGCCGACTTTGATGACGCGTCCACGTTCAATGTTGGCAAAGATGGCAGCAAATCCGTGGTAGTCGTCCTGTGTCCATTGATCGAGCGGATGATTGTGACAATTGGCGCAACGCAACCGCGCTCCCATGAACAACTCGCTGACATACTCCGCCTGCTCACGGGCGCCGGCTACGGTTCGGTAGAAATTCGCAGGCCCAAATTCGTGCGAGTCGCCGGTGGCTGTCACCAGTTGGCGGGCCATGGTGTTATATCCCGTCCCATTTCGAATCTGATCGCGCAGCCAATTGTGGAAGGTCAAAGCCCCTTGAGTATCTTGGGGCTGTGACCGAATTCGCAGTAACTTAGCAAATTGAAATGTCCAGTAGTCGACAAACTCATCTGTCTCCATCAGCGTATCAACCAAGTGTTCACGCTTATGAGAATCGGAGTTGTTCAGGAATTCTTCAACCTGCTCTGGACTCGGCAATGTACCAGTCAAATCCAAATACAGTCGACGCAAGAAGACAGCATCGTCGGCTGCGGGAGAAACTGGTATACGCAATGTTGCCAGCATCTCGTTGACATACTCGTCGATGAAGTTTCGCGATGGCGTCGTTGACGCAACCGACTGGTCCGACAACGGAACGATCAACTGCAACGGGACGACATGGTTGACGAAACGGGCAATGACGACATTCTGCCCGCGACGTTCGATACGCGCCACCGCTGTTGTCGAGTCGATCGATACTGCCGCTGGATCATTAGGCGTAAAGACCGTCCACTGGGTCACGACTTCCTCTGTGCCGTCGTCGTACCGAGCCGTGGCTTCAAGGGGGATCTCCTGGCCCAATTCCTGAATCACCAAGCGACGCGGTTGTACATCAAGACTGACAACTTGGCGCTGACGAATTCGCGGGGCACCTTGTCTCAACCACGCCAGCAATCGCTGTTCGGCGTCGCTATCGGATTCAATCCGAATTCCCCCACCGTGCGCCAAAAGGCCAACTGGTTTGGCCCGTAGCAAACTATCCTCGGGGCGGGCCAAGTTGATCCGTCGGCCTTCGAGTTCGCGAACGATGGCTTGGTAGTCGTTCGCAGGATCGCCACCGTAAAGCGAAAGTTTAAAACCGCCGCGGCCAATCGCGGCCCCGTGACACGAGCCGACGTTACATCCCGCCTTTGTGAAGATCGGGATGATTTGCGTATCAAAATCAACCGGGGTTGCTTCGCCTCCGGTGGCGACTATCGCCGCCATCACAATCGTGCAGGTTGCCACTGCCATCCCTCACTTTTTGCCCAACGGAACTTCAACAATTTCCACGAATGAAGCGACATCAAATGCCGCAGATTATCTTAATCAGATTGCGAATCTAATCCTTCGATTCCGGCTTCTTTTTTGCCTCGGGTCGCTCCAGGTTTTTTCGACGCACGCCTTCACGCGCATTCTTGCCAGATTCCGATTTGAATTCCTTCGCCCACCGCTTGAGGTGTTCCTGGGCCCGTTTCGTACCGTAGTTTTCAAGTTTGCCGGAATTGATAATCCGCCGTGCAATGTCTCCCACTTGTCCCCGCGAGACCGGATGCTTGGCCAGGTACGCTTCGAGTTTTTCAACTGCCTTGTCGACATCTTCAACCGACGCAGATTTGTTAATGATGGGGGCCAAATAACCCCGCAAATTCGGATCCTGCGGTACGGCTTCCTTCTTATTGTTGTTGGCTGCTGCAGTCCGGCGCATCATTTTGGCATTTTCCGTTCCGATGTACCGCCGATCGCCCAACTCGGCAACGGTCATGGCCTTCCCACCAATCAAAGCGACGATTTTGTCCAATACCTTAGGAACGTCCGCCTGTACGCTCGGCTGAACCAAAGGAAAGTTGGCCGTCACCTTGTTCTCTTTGGCAACGATAATTGTCAAAGTCATATTACGATTGAGGCCGTAACTCCCCGGCCCTTCGGCACCATCGACCGAGATTCCCACAGGCGACTTCTGCGGCAAAGCATGCCGGGCTCGCTTGAGACGCTCGGTCGTCGCCGTAATATCATCGCCGAGAAAGACGACTGCACTTCGCATTCCGTCGTCACGTCGAATACCGGCATACTCCGAGAGCAGACGGGTCACGGCAATCGAGGGACGCGTCAATTGGTGAACAAAAACGAGTAAAAACGGCTTACCTTCCGCCTGCTTGACCCAGTCGAATTCTTTCCCTTCTTCCGCGTCAAATACTCCCACGACTTTCAAGGGAGCCAGCTTTTCGCCGACCTGCGGGCCGGAGAAAATCGGATCATCTGCACCCATCGCCGGTGCAACTAAAGCCGTGATCAGCAGGAGTCCCAGGAACTGTTTCATTATGTAACTCTCCCGTCAGTTTGCCCTGTTAGAATCGCTAAATGGCGGTCACTAGTATTTTGTGTCTGGAACGACCTCAGTTCACTTAATCATAACCTAGCCGGTCGATGAATTCGATTCGTCCGCCCACAAGTTCGCGTAACTTCAAAATGCGATCGATTAGTTTTGCCGACCCGAATCCGGCGATCGCGACTTGTTGTTTCCTGGTTTTTCCGATTCCGCCCCGTTGACCCTGGACTTGGATTTGCGCGTCGTGTTCTTTGCGTCCGACGCCAATGCGTTGTCGATTCGTCGTTTGAGAATTTCAAACCGCTCTCGACCGACGATTCTCCTCAGTTCCGTTTGCAAATTATGATAGTTTGCCAAGAGCTGGCGTTGAAGTTCGATAATGTCCGACTGCAATCGCTCAGCGTGATCCACTGAGAATTCAAACTGAGAATAGACCAACGTCAATTCGCGTTGCCGTTGCGAGAGCGCCGTTTTGAGTTCGCGATCGCGCTCTTGCGTCCTTTGTATCAACAGCCGCAATTGGCTGTATTGCGCCGAAGTCAACGGCGCCGGTTTCACCTGGGGTTCGTCCGCGAACATCAGGGTACTACATAACAAAAGTGCGGACATCCTATTTCTCCTGCTCGAACGCTTGCAGCCCTGACAACAACAATGACTGCTGATTTGAGATGATATCCAATGAATCGACTGGTGGGGGCGTGAGCAAAAACTCAGCATCAGGTACGTTGTCAACGTTGGCCTGCGTCAACTCGCCTATCGATTGATGGTCGTTTTGAGGAAACTGCCGCCCCATCAAGAAGACCAAGAACAAAGACAACGCCACCGCTCCTCCAACAAGGAAACGTGAGCCATTTCGACGACGATGAATTCTACGAAGAACGCGTTGCTCCATTCCTGAAGAAGCCGCTGGTAGCGGAATCGATGAAAGGGCCTCGCCTAAGCGTTCGTCGTCGGCATTACGGTTTTCAGATTGATGTGGACTACTCATGCTGGCCATCATTCCAGATTTCGCTGATCCTTTGTCTTGCCCGTGAAAGCCGCATTTTTAGCCGTTCACGAGGCACGTTGATAATCGTGGCAATCTCAGCCAAATCTTTTTTTTCGAAGTAGTAAAGGTGAATGAGAACTCGATCGGACTCCGACATTTCGTTGAGGGCATCTCGTAACCGTGATGCACGAATCTCAGATTGTTCGCGTTCGCTGACGACTTCCACTGTCGATGGAGTCGCGTCGTTAATGGTTAATGTGGAGAACCTCGCTTGGCGACTCCACCACCGTCGACGGCTCTTGCGCAAATCAAGAACACATCGGACGGTGATTCGATACATCCAAGCTTCGGCGCCAGACTCGCCTCGCCATTGTGTCGATTTCGACCAAATCCGCTGAAAGGCATCAACTGCGGCCTCCTCGGCCAGCGCTTCATCGTCGACCACTCGAAATGCCAAACGAAATAACCGATCCTGATATTGCCGAACCAACTCAATGAGTGCCTGTTCATCACCCTGCTGACATCGCCGCAAAAGTTTTTCAGCGTCACGTGTGGGTTCCACTATTTCGCCTACAGGTGACACAATTCCGTGGCAGGTCAGCCATAAACAAGCCAGCGAAATTCGGCACAGGTATTAACAGGGGACGGCTCGGCTACAAGAACGTCCGTATCATAGACGCCGCCGCTCGACGAGCGGTAACTCATTTTTGTCTCTTCTCTTCGGGGCCCATCGATTTGACGAACCCCGTCCGCAAGATGGTGTCGCTAATTCGGCCGGGCGCCGACAAATAGAGTTCGGGTACCAGACACGCCATAACCCCAATAACCTTTTATCGCGTATCACCTTACGTCAATCCGCAGAATATCGACCCCATATCAATGGAATTGAGATAACACATCATGTCGGACGCAGCCCCTGTCGAAACTGACCGATTGCGACTGATTCCCGCCTCGGTTGAATTGCTCCAGTTCGAACTGTCCGATCGCGACCGACTATATGCAAAGCTCGGGGTCAAACCACCAGCAGAGTGGCCTCCCGAGTTGAACGATGAGAACTCGATTTCGTACACACTTGCCAAAATCGAGGAATACCCAGATCAATTCGGTTGGTGGTACTGGTACGTCATTCTGAGACCCAGCGATGCCAGGCGTCCTGCTCTTGTCGGAGGTGTCGGGCTAAAGGGGCCACCCGATTCGAATGGAACGGTTGAAGTTGGCTATTCGATTCTCAGGGAGTACCGAGGTCGTGGATTCGCCACCGAAGCGGTCGACGCACTTTGCCAGTGGGCCGTCGCGCACGGAACGGTTAAGCGCATCATCGGGGAGACCCTGCCCGAACTCGTGCCCTCGATTCGCGTTCTCCAAAAACTGGAGTTTATCGGCCCAGTCGAAGGCTCCGAGCCAGGGGTGATCCGATTCGTGCGTGAATTTAAACCGGCAATGTAAGACTGTGGAAATCAAATCTCGCATCACATGCTTCGGCGAGACACCCGAATCAACGACGCCCATGCGACCAGCCGATCTTTTGAAGACCAAAACGATTTCTGCTGTCAGCTGCAGCGACGGTCATGTAGGATAGGCCAAGAATTATTCGCTGATCCGGCTGAGACAGTTGCAATGTCACACGCCGGATGCCATGGCCATCAACTGCGGTGTTTTGATCGAGGGCGATTGTGAATCTCCACCAGGATTACGGATTGCGACGAGTCATCAACGCCTGCGGCAAGATGACTCATCTGGGGGCATCGGTCGTCATACCTGAAGTAATTGACGAAGTCGCTGAGTCACTGAGGCATTTTTTTGTTCTCGATGAACTTCAGGCTGCGGCGGGGCGCGTGATCGCGGAAGCAAGTGGAGCCGAAAGTGGTTGCGTCACCGCATGCACAGCGTCAGGAATCACGCTTAGCATCGCAGCGTGCATGACGGGTAACGATTTGGGGAATGTGTTTCAATTACCTGAAACGGAAGGATTTCCCAATCGCGTCATCATCCAGAAAGGCCATTGCGTCAACTTCGGTGCCCCCGTCACACAGTGTATTCGACTGGCCGGCGCACAAGCTATCGAAGTCGGCGTCGTCAATCGCTGCACGCCTGATGAGATTCAACATGAACTCGATCGAGGCGACGTGGCGGCGGTCCTCGCTGTCGAGTCGCATCACACGGTGCAGTATGGATGGGTGCCGGTCCCTGAAGTCGTGGAACTCGCGCATGCCGCCGGAGTTCCAGTGATTGTCGATGGTGCTGCACAAGATCTGCGGTTGCGTGAGCTGATTGGTTATGGAGCCGACATCGTCATTGTCAGTGGGCACAAGTTCCTTCGCTCTCCAACGGCGGGGGTCGTTGCCGGGCGCAAGGATCTCATCGATGCCGTCTACTTGCAAAATCGGGGCATTGGGCGGGGTATGAAGGCCGGCAAGGAAGCAATTATCGGCGCAATGGCTGCGCTGAAATACCGCATGAACCAAAGTATTCCCGACTGGACCGCAGAGCAGGATCGAAAAGTCGGCCGAATCGTCGAACAGCTTGCAGGCATCGACGGGCTAGTGCTGAACGTGGATCCCGACCCCAACGGTTGCCCCTATTCGCGAACTCGACTGACACCCGACCCGGAAGTGACCGGACACACCGCTGCCTCGTTAGCGGCCGCGTTGGAAGAAGGTGACCCGACGGTCGTTCCCAGGGCGCATCACGTTGACGAAGGATACTTCTACCTGGACGGAATCGACTTAACCGATGAGGATATTGATTTCGCCTGCCAAAAAGTTCGCAAGATCCTGGGATGTTAACCACCGCGGGGCTCCGTAGTGGCATCGGATTCAGCAAATCGGAGCGATTCTGAAGTCAGACCGAACTGACATCGATTGGAGAAATAGGATGAATGCAGAACGGCATCCGATCGACCGTAGACGATTCCTTCAGACTGCTGCCGCCATGACCGCAGCGAATGCAACAAGTTCACTCTCCGCGGATGAGGATGACAATCAGCCGAATCTCGTTATCGACTGCCATGCCCATATCTACGGGACCGATGAAGTTCGCTATCCCACCATCTCGAACCCGTACCGACCGCCTGACGGAACGGGAACTGTTGACCATCTGAAGCGGGAAATGCAGGCCGCGGGCGTTCGATTTGTGACTGCCATTCAAACGAGTACCTTTTACCGATGGGATAACCGGTTCACGACTGAGTCCGCTCGTGATAACGATGACATGATGGTCGGTGTATGCACCTTGGATCCCGACGATCCGCGCAGCCCACAACTGCTCGAAAAGTATGTCACACATTTCAATGTACGCGGTATGCGAAGTGTCCCCGCGCGGAACGGTCTGCTTGACGACCCTGGTGTAGATCGCTTGTGGCAAACCGCTGAAGAATTGGGAATCGTTATCAACGTGCTCGTCAATCACAGCAAACGCCCAGAAGTCGAAGCGCTGGCGAAGCGGCATTCCAAATTGCGGATCGTGCTCGACCATTGCTTTAGTTTGAAGGCAGGTCCGGAATTCAAGCCGGCGCTCAACGACGTGATCGCCATGGCAGAACTTCCCAACGTGCATGCGAAATTGACGTTCCTGCCAACCGGAACTGCTGAAAGCTATCCGTTTCGCGATATGCATGACGCGTGCTATCGCATTGTTGAATCTTTCGGCGCAGACCGTTGCGTCTGGGGGAGCGATTTCCCCTGCGAATTGTGGTGCCCCAATGTAACATACGCCCAACATTTGAGACTGTTCACTCACGAACTCAAGCTCAATTCAGACGACAAGGCTGCCATTCTGGGCAAAACCGCGCAAAGACTGTGGTTCCCCTGACGTATGGGCGACTGAAATCGCAAATATTGGATTGATAAACTCAACCAGGAACAAGACACCGCTGCAGTGACCAGCATGATTGCAGATCATAGGAGAACTGACTGATGAGCAACCTTCGATACGGAATTATCGGCGGCGGATTTATCACCGCATTTCATTTGCGGGCTCTGCAAAGCGTGAGAGGCATGGAAGTGGCCGGATTGTGTTCGCGCCGACCGCCGGAGAAGCTGGCCGCCTATGTGCGTGAGAATGGGTTGGGCGAGGGCCGCATTTACGACAACATCGCCGAAATGGTTTCTCAGGTCGACGTGATATTTATCTGCGGACCGAACTTCAAGCGGGTCGAGCATGTCGAGCAAATTGTCCAGGCAGTGCAATCCGGCGCCACGCTCAAAGGGCTCATTTGCGAGAAGCCGCTAGGTCGGAATCTCGGTGAAGCTCGAAAGATGTTAGAACTGGTGAAGCAAATCGATGTTCCGACTGCTTACTTCGAAAACCAATTGCACATGAAAACGATGCAAATGTCGCGGGAACAATTGAAACCGGTGATCAATTCCATGGGATCTCTCGTCTTGGCAAGATCGGGCGAAGAGCATGCCGGCCCGCATAACGCCTGGTTTTGGGATCCTGTGCAGCAAGGAGGCGGCGTGATGAGCGACATGGGCTGCCATTGCCTGGCCGTCGGTTGGTATGCGCTCACGCCTCCAGACAAACCGGTTCGCTTTCTCGAACCGATCTCCGTTTCCGCTGACCTTTCGCTGCTCAAATGGGGACAACCTCGCTGGCGTCAGGAACTACTGGAGCGCTACGGCGTCGATTATTCCAAAACACCAGCCGAAGACTTTGCCACGGGAATGGTCACGTTTCGCAATCCGGAAAACCAACACATCGTGAAAGCCCAGTTCACCGTATCCTGGATGTACGACAAACAGGGCCTGCGGATGGCTCTCGACGGAATTGGCCCTGGTTACGCCCTCGAAATGAACACGTTGCAATCACCGCTGGAACTGTTCATTGGAGATGCAGCGGCACAGAGTCTGGCCGATACCGAGTTGGCACTGGAAAAGTCACAAGCGAGCCAAGGCCTGTTGACCGTTCAGCCGAATGAACCGGATCTGTATGGATATGTCGATGAAAACGTCGATGCTGTGGCAGCGTTTACTCAAAACCGAGCTCCCCTGTTGGATTGGGACTACGGTCTGGAAATCGTCAAGCTCACCATGGCCGCTTACTTGTCTCACGAGCGACAGGCCACCGTCGATTTGACCGATCCCAAGACATTGCAAGAATTGGAGAATTACGTGCCGTTGATTCAACTGGGCCGGGGGACCGAGATACTGGAACTCCCAGACAAGTAACCATCGGGGACTGCCGCTATAACGCCGGTGTCATGCAGCGATCGATGCCTCTTCAGCAGGTTTTTCCCGCGAAAGACACCAAGCCTGTTTCGTGACAAAACAGGCTTCACAACCGATTGTGCTTGTATTTGAAATCTGGTTTCCAACTTCAGCGCGATGCATCAGAAACTTTGAAACTGCTCGGAAGGAGACGAATCATGTTTCAGGATGTCTTGCAACGATTAGGGATCGACGACGTCCATAGCGGCGTCTGGAGCGGCGAATGGGTCAGCCAGCCCAATGGCGGCGAGCTGGTTTCATCGAATCCAGCGACCGGCGAACCGATTGCGCGCGTGCAAACCGCAACCCGCGAAGACTACGACAACATCATCTCCGCCAGCGAACAGTCTTTTCGTCGCTGGCGCATTGCGCCTCCGCCTCAACGAGGCGACGTCGTGCGCCAACTTGGTAATGCCTTGCGGCGGCATAAGCAGGACCTCGGATTACTCGTCACTTTGGAGACCGGTAAGATTCGGGCCGAGGGCGAGGGCGAAGTGCAGGAAATGATCGACATGTGCGATTTCGCCACCGGTCTTTCTCGCCAGCTTTACGGATTGACGATCGCCAGCGAGCGACCGAGCCACCGGATGTTCGAACAATGGCATCCCCTCGGTATCGTGGGAATCATTACTGCTTTCAACTTTCCGGTAGCCGTTTGGGCATGGAACGCTGCCGTTGCCGGTGTGTGCGGCGACTCGACCGTTTGGAAACCCTCACCACAAACGCCGCTTACTGCGATTGCCGTGCAACACATCCTCAACCAAGTTACGAAGGATACGGGATTCGCGGACGTCTTTAACCTCTGTATCGGACAGGGAAATGCAGCCGGAGAATGGATGGCGGCCGATGAGCGGATCCCCTTGGTGTCGGCAACAGGAAGTTGCCGAATGGGGCACAGCGTCGCCGAAACAGTCGGTAGCCGACTCGGCCGCTCGCTGTTGGAACTGGGCGGCAACAACGGCATGATTGTCACGGAATCAGCCGACCTCGAACTGGCAATTCGTGCAGCAGTCTTCGCTGCAGTCGGGACCGCCGGCCAGCGCTGCACGTCGTTGCGACGGCTTTTTCTTCACGAGTCGATTGCGGACGCATTCCTTAAACGGCTGCAAAAGGCATACTCCAGCATCAAGATCGGCGACCCTTGGGAAGAAGACGTGCTCATGGGGCCGCTGATCAGCGAGGCAGCCGTCGATCAAATGATGCAAACCTTAGAGACAATCCGCGATCAAGGGGGCGACGTCGTATACGGTGGCAACCGAATTGAAAGACCTGGCTATTTTGTCGAACCGACCATTGTGCGTGCGGCTTCCGATATGCCCATTGTTCGGCAGGAAACTTTTGCACCGATTTTGTACGTGTTGACATATCGCTCCCTCGATGAGGTGATTGAAACGCACAATAGCGTCGATCAAGGGCTTTCGTCGGCCATATTTACCGATCGCATGCAGGAAGCCGAACGATTCTTGTCCACAGCAGGGAGCGACTGCGGCATCGCAAACGTTAACATCGGCACATCGGGCGCAGAAATCGGGGGAGCCTTCGGTGGCGAGAAAGAAACCGGCGGAGGACGAGAGGCGGGTTCCGACTCGTGGAAGGCCTACATGCGACGCCAAACTTGCACTGTCAACTGGGGCGGCGACCTTCCATTAGCACAGGGAATTGAATTTGACGTCGCTGAGTAATCGAACTTGCAAGTTGCTCAAACACGCCGACGGTATCGCCACCGAATAATCAAGTGGCGGCCGATTCCACGGCCAGCAACTTCTCATCGATCGTCAGTTCGGTCGGATCTTCGCGAAACACCACTTCACGGATCCCGTGCCATAACCATCGCGCATTGAACGCGACAAGAATGGCGGCTGTCACGCCCAATACAACCAGCGCTGTTGGGACAGGGTTGTTGGCATCAGCAATGTAATCCAAAGTTTCGAATGGGTTTGTGATATAGGCCAGCGAATACCCATCTCTCCAGTCGATAATCCCGAGCGCGCGCAATAGATACGGAAAAAGCGTACCGAGGGCAAATAAAATGAGAATGATTACCCGCAAATGCGCCGGTTGAATGGCCGAAGAAAAACGCTTTAGGCAACGACCCACCAGGGCGGCAACACTGAGGTAGATGACCAGATAACAATTGCAAGCTGCTGCGAATGGGAGAAACTCCTGCTGAAGTACTCGAGCCGACGTGTATCCACTAATTCTCGCCATGAAAAACGCCAAGGCCGGCAAGCACGTTGCATGTAGCAACACGTATAACATCCCACGGTGACCGCCTGGTAACAGCGGTACCATCACTGTTCGTACGATCGCGTGCTTCGAAAGATCACGCTGTAAGCGATGAGAAAGGTCATCCGTTTCGACCGTGATGAATGTTCCAAGAATCGCCAAATGCAATGTCGACAAGACGAGGAGTACGTATATCTGTGAGCTGGCTATCGAAACGAATCCGCCGTTGAAGTAGTAATAAACCGCCGTCCCGATCCACAGCAGCCAAAACTGAAGGCTGCACGTCAATCGAATACCGGTACTTCGATTGTCAGATTCAAATGTCAATTGCGCGGTGGTCAACTGCAAGCACAGAATGAAATAAGTTCCCACGGCGACCGAAATACAGCCCAGCCACCACCAAAAATTCGGACTGTCCAGTGGGATCGGATCGCTGATCCAAAAGGAAACGAAACCATAAACCGCAATTAACAATACACCCAGGCCCGAAATGACGAGCAATGTCATAAACGTCTGCCAATGCTTTTGACGAGAAGAAGTCGCCATCAACAAGGCGACCAGCGACAAAAACAAAGATGCAAACAGCGAAAGGGTCAGCACCATGACGACCTGCGCCAAATCGAATCCCTGCAATAGTGATGTAAAGGCAATGAATGGTGCAATCGCCGAATAGAAGATCAGCACTTGAATGAATGCCGATAGCAATTTTCCCCAAACAATTTGTCGGGGCTGCAATGCCGTAATGCTCAAAAGTTCGTAGGTATTTTGCTCCCGCTCCGAAAGGAGACTGCGGTAGGCACCAAACGGAACGGCGACAAAAATCGCCGTCGACAAGGCTGTATAGTAAGACAGGAATAGCGTTCGCCCGCCGGTACCGAATTCCAGCGAATCTCCGGCCTGCAGAATAAACAACAGTGAAATGAGCCAGACCGCTAAGAGGAGCAGCATGAAGGTCATCACAAACTGGCGACTCTTCATCGCCTGTCGCGTCTCTTTGATCAGAATGGGGTTGAACCAGTCACTTGCGTGATCGGTCCACTTTGCGGCCATGCCGTTTGCTGCACTCATCATGCCTGGTGTCTTTGTCGCCGGCTTCTGGATTGAAGAATTACAACTTGTGGAAAATGATCCGCGTATTGAGACGTATGCGTACTAGCCCCGTCGAAATCTCTGTCGCTTCGTGCGGAATATCGGATTATTGCGTTATTCCTTTCGTCAAGTTCATGAACGCATCTTCGAGACTCTCGATCTTGCTTTGAAACTCTGTTACTTCAAAGCCTTCCGAAAGCATGGCCTTGAGTAACTGGTGCTGCTCACGCGCGCCAGCGGAAAAATCAATGACGATTTCCCCGTTTATCAATTTTGCATCAGCAATATGGGGTTGTTCCAGCAACCACGATTCCAGACGGGCAGACCCGTTGAGCACACAAATTCGAATCGCCCGACCGTGCTCCTGTCCGCTATTTTTCCTGCGGCGATTTTGAATATCCTCCATCGTGCCACTCGCCAGAATCTCCCCCGCTTCGATTATGGCGGCTGAATCACAAATCTCTCCCAGCTCCGTCAGAATGTGGGAACTGATGAGGACCGTCTTGTTCATTTCCTTGGCCAGCAAATGAATCAACTCGCGCAACTCCACTCGGGCGCGGGGATCGAGACCGGCTGCCGGTTCGTCGAGAACGAGTACTTGCGGATCATGGATTAACGTGCGTCCCAGTCCCAATCGTTGCGACATACCTTTGGAAAGTGTGTCGATCGGTTTGTGGGCTAATTTGCGCAGTTCGGTAAAGACCAGCACGTGCTCGACGGCGTCGCGTCGCTTGGCACCGTGAAAGCCATACGATCGGGCAAAGAAATCGAGATACTCGACGACGTTCATGTTCGAGTACCTGCCGAATGAATCTGGCATAAACCCAACGATTCGACGTACGCGATCGGGATCGTCAATAACGGAGTGACCGCCCACGAAGGCATCACCGGCCGTTGGAATATCCAATGTGGCCAGGATGCGCATTGTCGTCGTTTTTCCAGCTCCGTTAGGCCCGATAAACCCCAACACCTGCCCTGGAAAAGCCTTGAAAGATACATCGTTGACCGCTTTGAGCTTTCCGAAGAAACGATGCACACGCCGAAGTTCCAATGTCGGCGTTCCGTTACCGTCTGAGCCGCAAGCACTCTGCTCTGCGGGTTCAGGAATGGTTTGGGAGTCGATCTGTTCTGGCATTTCGATTTCTTTGGGGTCGACAGACTTCACGTGTCTTTGTGGGGCGTCGTGTAAGCACCCAGCGTAAAACGTCAATAGTATCCAAGAAGGAAGTGACGACTTGCTCGCTCCGTGACGGAATCCAAACCGACATCGATACCAGGGGGCTCATTCAGAATCGCAATATAGCTTCGGGGGCGCACCGGCGTTCCCGCTTGCAACGATGCCAGGAATGACTTCAGAGTTAACTCAAGTAAACTGTGATCGAAATTGATACTCAAATACGAATCGTTGTTAGCATATTGATCGAAACGAACTCCGATGGTTGACCTGTTAATTCCTTCTGGAACCTCAAGTGGGTATTGCGAGAACTCGTTAAAGATCGACCGCAGAGTGGTCTTGTCCGCCCGACCAAGCTGAGCAGTGGCATTCGCGTTGATTCGGTGCCCCGCGTAAATCGTACCGTTGTCGTCGACGATGATCAGGGAATCGAGATCCCAAGCCAATCCATTCGCAACCTCCAAGCGATCGTCGGCGGACGGGGAAATTTCCAATCGGCCGCGCTCATCGCGATGCGACTGAACAACAAACTGAGTTCGAGTCCGTGAACGCAGCCACCCCGATTCCAATGCCTGCGATTCTGTCCAATCGACGCTACCCGAATTGAACTCGTAGTTGAGGGGCCAAATCGGAAATACCGCCGAATCTTGCGAGAAAGATAATCCATTTGTCGGCGCCAATCCCGCATAGAGGGCCATGCGTGTCGTACTGATTGCAGCGCGACGGGATTGATCAAGCACTGTAATGCTTCGCATTCTCGATTTGACACCAAAGCCGTGTGCCACAATCGAATAGCCGAACAGCGAAAGGCTGGTCAATAACGCGATGGTGGGAATCGTCAACACAAGCAAATACAACTGCCCCCGCCGTAACAGCCAGATGTAGTTGATCGGTCCAATGACAATCGCGAAGAGAGTAATGAGGATCAAAAACGCCTGTTTCGGTAATGTGGAAATACCAGGTATCAGGAATTCGTAGAAACCGAAGTTGCCGGTTCGCGAGGAAATTCCGTTGCGCTGTGGCCAATTCAATCGTGCGGAACCAACCGATTTCAAAAACCAACGCCAGTCGCTTGATGTCCCCGGAAAAGGGTCTTCCTTAAAGGCATAAACTTGGCCGAGCATCATTGGCCGAGATTCAAACACATCGCGCGCAAGACGCCAGCGATTCGCAGTGAAGATCTCCTTCTGTCTTTGCAGTTCCGCCTGTTCTTGATCTGTTTCACCACAGCTTTCTTCGGTATCAGAGAAGGTGCAGTCGCAAACCATGGAATAGGACATGTAACAATCGAACGACGAACCGTCGTGTTGAGGCCGGTTCACCTCAATATCGATCCATTCAGCCGGGTCCGACTGCTGCCATTGCGGATCGGTCATACTGTATCGATGAACGCCCAATAACGAGCTCAACTGCTGGGAGTCCGAAGCTCTTTCACCAACCGCAAAAACAATCAGCGATCCGCCACTTTCGACCCACTTGATAATTGCTGAGCGCTTCTCGGCCGGCAAATTCGCAAACGTTTCCATCGATACGGCGACAACATCCAAACCCGAATAGCTGATCCATTGATCCGGCAACAGGGAGGGATCCACAAATTGCGAGTCGGTACTCATCAAGACTGCGTAATAGGATCGCGGATCCTCATCCATGGTCATCGTATCGATGGCATTCTCGAAAGCAGAGCAATCGACTTGTTGTGGTGAGATGACAAGTAATGCCGGTCGAGCAGCACCATCGGCCTCAGGAGGTTGAAAATCGAGTTCGGCAGTTAGTCCCGATAACGGCCGGCCTCCTTCTGATACTGTCAACGCTGCGTAACTCGCCGTACCGACCATGGGAACGGGAATCTCAAACCGCGCGGTTGCGTTTTGATCGATGCGAATCGTCCGGCGAACATCCGGAAGCGTCCCGTGAATTTCGTAAGCCGAAATGTGAAACGTCAATGTGCGAGCCCGACCACGATTCGTGACCTGCATTCGGACCGGATAGTAGCCGCCCCAAGTGCCGCCGGCCCAAATCGAATCAATGGTCACAACCAAATCATCGGCGCGCAGAGTCTTTTCGCTGCCGGTTGCGTGTGCCTCACGAACTTGGACGTGAAACACCGCCACCGTAACGAAAACAGCAAGTACGGCTCGAAACGAATTCGGGGGCGTGTACACGCTGTTTCGGGCATCCGCGTAGCCGTTCGCGGCACGGCACGACAACGGTCCCTTCTTGACTTGGGCACGTTCTCGTCGCATGACCATCATTGCTGCAAATCTCCAGGAAATTCCCTGTCCACCTCAGGAATTGACTCCAAAAGACAATCGATGATCCTTGCAGTCGTCCAACCTTCCAGACGTGCTGAGTAATCCAATATAAGCCGATGCCCCAATACACCGTATGCAACACGCCGAACATCATCGAAGCCAACATTGGGCTTGCCGGCCAACAGTGCTGCGGCGCGAGACGTTCCAGACAACGCAATCGCTGCCCGCGGCGAGGCTCCGAACTTGACGAACTGCCGAATCTGTTCCGGCGACGCTTCCGATTCAGGGTGTGTGGCGTTAACGAGCCGCGCGATGTAATTGGCAACCGCGCTCGGTAAATAAACCTGCTCGGCCAACCCGAACAATCGCTCTAACCGAGCCGCCGTCCAGATTTGCTCGAGCATTGGCGGCTCTCCGTTTTTTCGGGTGCGGATGATTTGTTCCAAAGTGTCGCTGGAAACATGTTCAACATTAAGCTTGAACGTAAATCTATCAAGCTGCGCTTCGGGCAGCGGGTAAGTGCCTTCCAGCTCGATCGGGTTTTGCGTGGCTAGCACGAAGAATGGACCCGGCAAAGCATGCGTTTCTCCGAGTACGGTCACGCGGTGCTCTTGCATCGCTTCCAGCAATGCCGATTGGGTTTTCGGCGTTGCACGATTTATTTCATCTGCCAACACCAGGTTGGCAAAAATCGGACCCGGGTGGAACACCAGCCTGCGAGCCCCGTGCTGTTCCTCGAGTATTGGTGCGCCCACGATATCGCTCGGCAACAAATCCGGAGTGAACTGCAGCCGGCGAAATTCAAGCCCCAGCAACGACGACAGAGACTTGACTAATTCTGTCTTTCCCAGGCCCGGCAAACCTTCCAGCAACAAATGACCTCGTGATAACAAGCAAATGACCACCATTTCGAGCAAATCGCTTTGCCCCAAAATCGCGGAGTTTAGGCCGGCCAAAAGCTGGCTGATCGCGTCGTGTCCCTCTTCAACCTCCTCCGGAGCCAATAGGCGACCTGCGCCTTCGTCCGCTTCAGTCGGCGCGGCGACCGAACTTTGAATCTCACTCTCGTTCGGGTTATTCAATTGGGATGCTCCTCGAAATGCCAAAACGAGAGGGCCGGCTATTCGGAATCGAAGTAGCGGCGAACGACGTTGCGATGCCGGGGCCTGATTTTGCGTGTCCAGGTCTCGCTACCAGAAGCCGCATCAACTGTGCGCGCTGTGTTACGACCGGCCGTTGCTGCCGGATCGGCTTCGGGAGTCGATTTTGTTGTACCGTAGACTTCGTCTTTTGGTTGGTCGAAAGCTCCCGGCGGCAAAACGACTTCTTTAAACTTCGCGGTGGTCTCATCCGATTCATCGCCCCATGACATCGGAGCATCACCGCGACCGCGAGTGACACCGCCTTTTCCCGGCCGCTCGCTCGACTGCTGCCCCCCATGTTGATTTCCGGGGCAATTGCTGTTAACGCACTCTCCGTTGTGCAACGGCGATCCGCAGTGTTGGCAAAGACCGTTCTGACTTTCGCTGCGCAGTTCGCTGAGTTTCTGCGATTCCTGATCCAAGAATTGCTGCAGGTTTTCCAACGCTTTCTGACGGGCAGCCGATTCCTGCGGCAATGTCAGTTGGCCATTTTGCATCATCTTTTCTAACGCGTCTCGAAGGTCTGGAGATGCATTTGCCAACTCACCCGATTTCGCGAGCTCCTGCAATGCACTCTGCAGGTCATCCGTCAATTGGCCCGAACGTTGCTCGTTCAAAATCTGATCGCCGCCATCGGCCGGTTTCATCAAACCGGCAACGGCACTACGCGCCTTGTCGACGGCCATTGATTTGGTGTCCAATCGATACAGCATTTTCTGTCTTAATGCATCAACGGTTTCCCATTTTTCATGCGTCAGTGGTGTCTTCTTTGATTCTTCGGCGAGCTTCTCGATTTCTTCTTGAAGTTCCTGCTTTTCTTCTTCTTCGAGAATCGATGCCTCGTCAAGCTGTGTGAGTAACTCCTGCAGTTGCTCCGACGCTTGCCGACCAACGGTGTTTTCCAGGATCGATTCCGTTCGGGCTTCGCGAAGAGGCACAAAGCATGCCCCGATAGCGAACAAAACAGGCAGCACTAGAGACTGAAAGAACCTCACTGGTCGAATTCTCGGTAGAGTTTCATTCCAAGCCTGCTCGGACCCCGGCAACCGCGAACTCCAAGCGGGATCCGGAATTTCATTCAAGGCCATTAACAAGCCCCCAGCATGAATCCTGCGATCCAGCCAGGCGACAGTTGCCTCACGTCCTTGGCCACTCCGTGGAGTCATCCACCACGCTGCGATGGCCAAAGGAATAACTGCCGCACCAAGCAACAGGACTTGTGGCCACAGTCCGGGAAAGAGAATCTTGACGACCAGTACCGCTCCGCCAAAGACAAAGCAATAAACCGCTAACCAATTACCAAACTGGCGCAAGAATTCTCCCATTTGGATGCGGCGTCCGTACCGATTGATCCAGCGGTTGTGGTCACTCATGACTACCACCAAGATTGGTTCGTTGAACTCAGTCAGCCTGTCATTGCAATTCTATCATTTAAGACGCGAACCGACAGTTCGTTTCATCAAAATCATCCCGCGTTCCCATTTCTGCAGCAGAATCCCCAAAACCGGGTCGCGGAGCCGATAGCGAAGCTGATGGCGTTCGGTAGGAAATCGAACCACTCCATCGATGTGGTGTCTGGCATCGTAAATCGACCACACTGGATTTCCCTGTCTGTCTGACATAAAAACCTGGCTGGACATTTACTCGCTGGGAATACGAGACAAAAGAGATCGGTAGCGAATTTACCTTCGCGTGCGATATCGCTAGAGATTCCACCGCATGAGCCGCACGACTTTCCGCATGATTGTGATCATCTCCAGCGCTCATGCTTTGGTCCACGTGTTCGAGTTGTCCCTCCCGAGCGTCGAGCAAATGATCGGCGAAGAATTTGAGGTCGGGACGGCGAAAACCGGCGCACTTGGCACCGTGTGGAGATTGCCCTTTGGTGTGGGGGCACTGCTCGCTGGAATCCTTGCGGATCGCTTCGGCTCGAAACCGATGCTACTCGTCTATCTGATCGGGTGCACCTCGATGTGTATCGCTGCATCGTTCGCGACATCGCTCACAGAACTATTTGTAACAATGTTTGCAATGGGTTGTTTCGCCAGCATTTATCACCCCGCTGGACTGGCGATGATTTCGCGGGAAACGACACCGGAAAACCGCGGCGCAGCACTCGGTTGGCATGGAATTTTTGGATCGATCGGAATTGCAGGAGCGCCGTTTATGGCAGCGCTCGCCTTCAGTACCGGTGCGATTACCTGGCGTGGTTACTACCTGGTTCTCACACTCCCCGCTTTGGCCATTGCGGCCCTGATTGCATTTGCGCTTACCGAACACCGAAGTCGTAATATCACAAGTGAAACGGCTACCGACGATACACTGCCCGAAGAGGCCAACGAGTCTCAGTGGAAACGGTATCTATTCCTGGTGTTCATCGGAGCATTATCCGGTTTTGTTTACGCCGGTTTTATGCACTTCTTGCCACGCTATCTCGATACATCCGGATTGCGTCCTGCCGGCATTCCCGAAGAAAGCTTTCGCAACGCGCTCAGCGCCGTCGTGTTGCTTTGCGGAGTCGTGGGACAAGCCATTGCAGGTCGACTCGCACAACCGGGGCGTCTCGAATCGCTTCTCGCGGTGATCCTCCTACTGAACGTTCCATTTCTATTCTGGATGGCGGTGGCCGAAGGGCATTACCGACTGTGGGCGACATGTGGATTGGCTTTGGTGCATTTTATGAATCAGCCCGTTTACAACAGTTTAATTGCCCAATACGTCGCTGGAACTCGGCGAAGCACGGCTTACGGGTTTAGTAACATGTTTTGCTTCGGCATCGGGGCGTTAGGACCTTCTTATGCCGGCTACATGCAAACCGACTTTTGGACTTACGCCGGCCTGGGCATTGTCGCTTCGATGGCGTGCCTGTGTGCCGTGCTATTGAGATCCGTTCGATCGAAATAATTGATTTCGATCGAAAAATCAGCCATCACCCCCCTTCTGACCGACGTACGCTCCTGTAGTAATCAATCGCGGTGCGCGCCCGTACCGGCGGTTACATGGTCCGATTTCGAGCCATTTGGAAAGGTTTCTGCCCATGATGACGGCGGCCAATCTGCCGAAGAGCGACTCAGCTTCAGCGATACACGAACATTACGCATCGCGAAGAAATGAATTCCTGGCTTTGGAATCGTCGCTGCAACTTCGTTTTCGAGCAGCAAAGATCGCCGGAACATTGTGTCACTGGACGACTCTCGCCTGCCTCATTCTCGGTTGGATCGGATGGTTGTCGCTCGCAGCAACAGCGACCGGATGCATTGCATTCATCGCCGCGGGACTACTACTGACCGTCGTCAACTCCAGAATGCAGGATCGCGTAAACCGTGCGCGTGAAATGCGACGCATCAATGAACTGGCGATCGCCCGTATGGATCGTCGTTGGGAAAAAATCCCAAACATTCCTGCTTCGTTGGACGAGAGCAGTGCCAATCTCGCCCATGACTTGGACCTATTTGGGCATGCATCACTCTTCGACCTCATTTGCTCTGCAAACACATCTCTGGGAATCGAAACTCTGCGGGATTGGTTAGTCGTGCCGGCCGAACCGGATGATATCGAACGGAGGCAACAAGCGGTCGCCGAATTGTCCGGTCAGTTGGAGCTGCGGCAGAATGTCGATGCCTTGGGTCGCATGCTAGCGGTGAACGCTTCTGCCGTTCAGAACTTTTCAGAATGGGCCTCTAGCCCATCTGAAATCCACCGTTCGGCTTGCTTTCGGTGGGGGATCCGAATCTGGTCGCTGTTGCCTATTTTGATTTCGTCACTGGTCCTGATGCATTTTGTGCCCGAGACGATCGGAATGCCGTTTCTGGTCCTTGTCATCGCAATCAATCTCGTTATGACGATTCTATTCTCGGGTGCAATCCACGACATTTTCGCTGTTGTCACACCGCGCAGCGACGCTGCTTTGATCCGACAGTTTCACCGGATGTTCCAGTTACTTCCGACATCGAAAGGTAACAGCGAGGAACTAAGGCGCATTCGAGAAACGACGGCTGAAGCCTGCACGAGTTTGAGGCGGCTGCAAGGGTTTGCTGCACTGCTCAATCTGCATCGCCATCCCTGGATGACGGTTTTCGGGTACCTACCACTCCAATTCCTGTTCTTGTGGGATTTTCACATTCTCTCGCTGCTGGAACGGTGGCAACGCAAGAGCGGACATGCTGCACCAATGTGGTTTGATGCACTGGGACGATTCGAGGCACTGGCTTCGTTTTCTGCACTGTCACACGATAACCCGGGTTGGGCATTTCCGCGTTTTGCGAATCGGGCGACTCCCGTAATCCAAGGAACCGCAGTCGGCCACCCACTGCTGCCGGAATCGACACGTGTTTCTAACGATGTCCGACTTGGTCCTGCCGGAACAGTTCTCGTGGTGACCGGATCGAACATGTCTGGGAAAAGTACTCTATTGAGGTCCATCGGCATCAACGCCGTTCTTGCGCAAGCGGGCGGCCCCGTTTGCGCACGTGAACTCATCATGCCGCCCGTCGATGTCGTATCGAGCATCCGCATTACAGATTCGTTGGAGCAGGCCAAGTCACTATTTATGGCAGAGGTCTTGAGACTGAAGAATGTCGTTGATACAGCCCGCCAATACAGCGCGAAATCCGGCCGTGTTCTACTCTACCTACTCGACGAAATCCTTCAGGGAACCAACACGGCTGAACGGCACGTCGCCGTACTTCGTGTCTTAAAACATCTGCTCAGCCAACAAGCAATCGGAGCGATCTCGACGCACGATTTGGAATTGGCGGCGAACTCCGAACTGGCACCGCATGTGCAAAACGTACATTTTCGGGAAACACTTTTTGATCCCGACGATGATCTCTCCATGTCTTTCGACTACATGATGCGGCCGGGAATTGCGACATCGACCAACGCGTTGAAGCTGCTCGACTTTGTCGGACTCACTCCATAGCGAGCATCGCTGAGTGACGTGACCTGTCGTCCAGACGATTGCGAAGCAGCTCAGCCGATATTTGCCTTTAAACGGCTCACCGCTTCTTCAATGTTCTCTCGGCTATTAAATGCGCTCAATCGAAAATAGCCTTCGCCGGAAGCGCCGAAACCGCTCCCCGGTGTACCGACCAAGTGTGCTTGTTCCAAAAGCCGATCGAAGAAGTCCCAACTTGCCATCGAATCCGGAGTTTTCAACCAGACGTAGGGCGCGTTGACGCCACCGTAGACTTCGATTCCAACTGCCTGCAATCCTTCGCGTAAGATTTCGGCATTCTTCAGATAGAAATCGATCAGTTGACGGATTTGTTGTTTTCCGGCCTCACCGTAGGCGGCTTCGGCTCCGCGTTGAACAACATAAGACGCGCCGTTGAATTTTGTGCTTTGCCGGCGGTTCCATAGCGGTTGAATCTCAACCGACTCACCAGTCGACGTCTGGCCGGTCAACTCTTTCGGCACAACGGTAAATGCGCACCGCACGCCGGTAAAACCGGCATTCTTACTGAAACTGCGGAACTCGATGGCAACTTCTCGAGCGCCGTCGATCTCGAAAATCGAATGTGGGATTTCCGGGTCAGTGATGTACGCTTCATAAGCTGCGTCGAATAGCAGAATCGCATTGTTGTCCCGCGCATAATTCACCCACTGGGCCAAGGTCTCGCGGGTTGCCACCGTTCCCGTGGGATTGTTGGGATAACACAAATAGATCAAATCGACTGGTCGGTCCGGTAGCGGAGGCAGAAAATCGTTCTCAGCCGTCACAGGCAGGTAAACCAATCCGGCAAATCGGCCGCTTTCATCAGCATTTCCTGTCCGTCCAGCCATTACATTGGTGTCGACATACACGGGATACACCGGGTCCAAAACTGCAACGACATTATCGGGTCCGAATATGTCCAGAATATTTCCAGAATCGCACTTCGAGCCGTCAGATACAAAAACCTCATCCGCGGATACATCGACACCGCGGGCCTGATAGTCATTCTCGACGATGGCATTCCTAAGAAAATCGTATCCCTGCTCAGGACCATACCCGCGAAAGCTGGCACGGTCGCCCAATTCGTCTACCGCTGAATGCATGGCCTCTTGGATTGCTGTCGGCAGCGGTTCCGTAACGTCGCCGATTCCGAGCCGGATGACATTCGCATCCGGATGGCCGGAACAGAATTTTGAGACACGACGCCCAATTTCAGGGAACAGGTATCCAGCCTTCAGCTTTAGGAAATTCTCGTTGATCTGTGCCATAGTTGAGCCTGTATTTTCGGAGACTTCAGTTGCAGTTATCGATTGGAGCAAACAGCTCTCTGAATTGCACGACACTCTACACCGGTCGAGGTTCGAACAAGATTGCATTCTTTTAGAAGGGTGCAAGTCGTATTGCAACTCAGCGCGCGGAGTCGCGAGGATTCCAGCGACCGCGTGGCTCTGCATTCAACCGAAACCTGCGAGTTTCCGCCCGGATCCCCTGTACGCCTAGAACGCGACGAATCGACCGCTCACCGGTCCACCGATCGGCGGCACTTTCGATGACGACCAAGACGTTATCGTTTAGCTCAAAGTTCTCCGCGACTGCCAGTGCCACTCCCAACCGAAATCGTTCCTGTGGATAAGCCGGCGCCTCAAGCATACGCAACGACCAATCGTCGATCCTCAGCCGGCACCAATCAAATCCGAACTGCGGATCGTCGATTAGCGATGCGAGATCCGGCGGCATTCGATTTCGCTCTGATTTCGAGACATAAAGCTGAACTCGTTCAGGGCGAGATGCATAAAGTCCCCATGACGGCCAGTGATCGAACAATCCATACGGCTCCAAAAACGGCAGCGATATCGCGGCGAACGACATTATTGTTGCCAACCAAACTAAGGGGCACGTGGTTTTGATCGGCTCGGGCGTCGCCACCGACTCAGCGGCGAGAAGTCGAGATCGGCTACGAGCCGTACCGAACAACAGCACAATCAAAGTAACAAAGAATGCGTTCCACACCAGCACACCTGGTTTGTGGTTCAACCCCCACGGGCCAACGGCCAGCATCAGCGCAACATGCATCATGATTGCAAAACACAGTGCAACAGACTGCGTGCGTCGCCAGCACAGTCCGACTGCGACCAGCAGTTCTCCCATGGGCAACATCGCCGCTAGAAATCGACGCGAGGATTCCGGCCAAGGCTCAATTGATTGCCCAAAGTTTTGGAAAATCCCGTTGGCGAGTTGCTGGCCATGCGTGTCCAAAAAGGAATAGTCGAGTTTGGATAGCGCGGAGTGGGCGTAAATGCTAATCGTCAGCCAACGTAGCAACGTAATGGCCAGGCGCGCCGGCGCAATTGCAGCCAACAGAGAAAACAACGCAATCTGGTAAGCCCAAGGCTGAATTCGATGCTGGTCAATCAGGAACAACGTGCTGACCGACAGCGCAAAGCTCGCAGCACCGTACTTCCAGTACAACGCTCCCATTGGGGCGAACAACATCACGAGAAGACCGCCGATAGAGACAATCAGCAGCGTCCATTCGATGGGCACAGGAATGCGGCCCGCCCACGCAAACAACGGAATTTGGGGATAGACGGTTTGCGGCATCCACAACCGCCAAGTGACGGAGAAGAGCGCCAACCCTCCCAGCGCCAAGAGTCGCCGCAACCAATCGACTTTTTGCAGTGACTCTTCCAAGAACCAACTCCCGGTGCAGCTGATCAACCGTAAGGACCGAAGACGAAGGGCGGTGAGAATAACATGATCGCAGGGAGGTCGATGCTGACAAAGAAACTGTCACATCGTTAACGCTGCGTAGACAGGAAGCCGACGATCCCAACCACGGCCACGCCAGCAAGGACGGCCAAGCAAATCTTAATCCAACTATAGGGCCGTTCGCCTTGAACTTCACCTGTCGCGGCATTGATGGCCACTTGATACAGATGCTCACGGTATCGATAAGCTAGCAACCAGACAGGCAACAACAAGTGCTTAAATGTCAGCGCGTCGTAGCTCGTATTGATGGAGTCAACCCGTTGCGTATCGCCGCCAATTCGTTGGCGTACCGATGTCGCAATCGCGGCGTCGATCCTCACACGCGCATCTTGAAAGCCATCGTCGAGTTCGATTTCGTAGGTTCGTGCCAAATAACCGGCCAGTACTTCTTGTGTGAATGGCAGGCACTTTCCGAGAGGCCAAGGCTCGAGTTGCAGCATCAGTTCGCGCGGGAGACCGCGTGAAGCCAATACCAGGACATCGTCAAAGAATTGTTGAAAATCACCCGAAGCCGGGTACCAGCGTGTGCGGCGTTCGCGTCGCTTATTCTTTCCACTCCCAACGGTCACATAGTAGTATTCGCCCCGCTGCCCTCGATACTGGTTATAGGTCAAGCTGTCAAAGGTCCAATAGGGAAGATAGACGCCACTAAACTTTCCCTTCGCACCGCGCTGCAGAAAATCGTTTGGGGCGAACCATCGCGATTTAACCCACGCTTTAAGATTCGTCGCTGCCGTTTCCTTTTCCACAAGGAACGGTAAAACACCATCGACCGAAATCCGATGCTCTGCGTCGTGAACGTTTTCCCGCTGGATGGGAGACAGGCAATAGGGGCACTCGCTGCTGGTCAGCGAGCCGGCAAACACCAGCGTGCCTCCACAGGCATTGCATCGGATTTCGTGCTCAAGCTGCTCGCTACTTGGTTCCTTGTCGTGCAGCTCTCGCAGCCGCTCGAGGGCCGCATGATAGTCCTGCTCAACAACCTCGCCACCCTCGGTATGAAGTTCTTTTTCGTAACCGCAGTAGGGGCATTTCAGTTGCTGCTGACCTATGTTGAACTTCAGGTCAGCACCGCAAGATTCACACGGAAAGATTCGCCCCTGGTTCTCATCAATTGTCTGACCAGCCGTCTGTGTCGACGCTTGCAGGTCCGGCGAAAAGGGAACGGGAGGCGGAGCTTCGCTCATGTGCAATTCGTGGTTTCTGTCGAATCGAATGTGACTGCGAGAATTGTCCGTGTGCTCGCTTCAAAACTGCGCAATCAACGCAACAACCAATCGATTAGATACATCGCAACAGATTCGGTCTCTGCTCTTGCTGCGAAGTTGTACGAAGCAGCTCGATTTGACGCGTTGTTCGAAGGATTGGCAATAAATTCGGGCTGCCGAAGTCAGCAACTACGTCGGCGGTGGTGGCGGCGGCGGGGTCGCCTCGAAGTACATTGCCAACTGTGGTACCTGACCCGCCGGAGTCCATCCGCTTAGTCCTGAATTCCAAACCAACGTGGCGCCATTGATCTGTCCAGCCGAGATTCCTTGCGCGATTTGTTGTGCACCAAACGGTCCCTGAGTTTGACCATTCACGGCGATGTGCCACGTAGGCTGCGCAGGAGGCGGTGGGGGAGCCATCCCCGCTTGGGGTACACCGCCGGCGCCAACCATGCGGTTTGCCATCGCAAAGCCCATTCCCAATCCCATGCCTTCGGCGGCACCGCCGCCGGCCGGATTTTCGGCCGCCGACAGCATGGCCTGCCCCATTTGATATTGTTGAAACTGATTCATATCACCGATGACACCCATACTGCTGCGAGTGTCGAGTGCCTTTTCAACTTCTTCGGGCAATGAAATATTGACAATAAATAACTGAGGCAATTCGAGCCCGTATTCGTCATCAACGCGTTCACAGACCAATTTTCGTAGGTCTTCGGATAGTTCACGATACCGCGAAGCCAAATCGAGGGCAGCGATTTGCGATTCGCCGATGAGGTCCGCAAAGGCCGTATTGATAATCGAACGCATCAACTCCGTCACTTCGTCCGACTCGAACTCGCTGTCGGTCCCAACGAGTTCTGTTAATAGCGCTTTCGGTTCGATGGCTTTCAGAGCGTATGTGCCGAATGCCCGAAGTCGCAACGGCCCGAAATCGGCGTCGCGTAACATAATCGGATTCGGCGTCCCCCATTTTAGATCAGTAATCTGACGCGTGCTGATAAAATAGACTTCAGCTTTAAATGGACTGTCGAATCCGTATTTCCATCCCTGCAACGTCGAAAGGATGGGAAGATTGTCGGTCTTCAATTCGTAATGACCGGGTTCAAAAATATCGGCAATCTGCCCGCGATGGACGAAGATTGCTTGCTGGCCAGGTCGAACGATTAGTTGCGCACCGTTCTTAATTTGATTGTGGTAGCGTGGGAACCGCCATACGATCGTGTGCCGCGAATCATCGACCCATTCAATGATATCGATTAATTCGGCGCGAAGTTTGTCGAACAGTCCCATGCTCCCTCTCCCAGATGTGACGAGTGAATTCGTTTGAAAGGACGCGCAGATCAATAAAATTCTACGCGCAGGCGATTGTACCCGCGTTTTCTCAGGCCCTTCAAGAGTTGAACGGATCAACCGATCATTTGGATCAATGCGCGATGAAGATTCTTCGATTCCATCGGTGAACTTGCTTTCATTTCGTGCAACGCGGTGGGGGAATCGAAGCTGCGGAATTGGTGCATAGCCGAACTTTTTTGCGATCGCGATGCCAGTGCACGGCAGACGGAAGCAATCTGTTGGCGGAAATCACTGGACTCCGAGTCACGCAAACAGCCAAGTGTACGACCGCTACAAGGTCGCTGTGATGAAAAGCTGAGATCACGGCAATAGGGCCTCTGCGCCGTCACGACAAAGGACTCCGGCGAATGCCGACATCGTTCCCATGGCACCGATCCTGATCCTGTGGCAACGAAACCAACCGACATTGGCTGGAAGAATAGTGGTCTTGAGGAATTCCCGAAGTCTTGGCACACTACCGCCCCATCTTTGCCGCGTTCGGTGAATTCCCCACCTGACACTTCCGCCTCTCATGTTCGCTAAGCCATTACATATTCTGATCTTATGCACCCCCCTGCTGCTTGCAGGGTGCGCTTCGATGCATAACCGGCAAGCGTCGAACCCGGTGTATGTGGCGGCGAATAACCATGAGGCAGTCTGGGAACGCATCGTCGACGTGCTGCACGATTATCAATTCCGCATTGCGTCCGAGAACAAATTAGATGGCCGAATCGAAACTGATTACAAAACCGGCGCCTCCTTTTTGGAGCCCTGGCATCGTGATTCCGTCGGGGTCGAGAACAAGTGGGAAAGCACCCTACAGCCGATCCGTCGCAAGGTGATTGTCAGCATTACTCCAGCGGATGGCGGTTATCTTGTTGCTGTAGAGGCACTTAAAGAGTTAGAAGACCTGAACGGCCTCGCAGCGAATTCCGCAGGAGGAGCGACTTTCCAAGAAAGTACTCCCCTCGTCCGCGATCTCGACCAGGTCGTCGGTCAAACGGCTCCGTCCCAATGGGTCTTCTTGGGCCGCGACCTGTATCTTGAGCAATCGCTGGCTCAAAGCCTGCAGGTTGCTTTTTCCCGCTAATCGCAGAAACAGCGACGCAATGCGGTGAATTCATGCGCCTCTCGGTCGTTTGAAATTCATTCTGATACTTTTCGAGTTTTTCTATCAGCTCTTGGGTTGCATCGAGCGACCAAGCCCGTTACGTTCCTGAGATTGAGACTCGATGTCAGTGCAACTGGGTCTCAGCTGTTGAGTCAGCCAGCTAAATCCCACCGGTTCGCCAGCCAAACTCAACTCAACGAGAACACGTGTCGCTCGTTTGTTTCTCTGTTTGGCAACGTTTCTTGGAATCGGAGAGGAGTTGACTCATGCGTCCCCGAAAAACTGGGAATCGCCGTACGGCATTTACTTTGATTGAATTGCTGGTTGTGATTGCCATCATCGCAATTCTCATCGCCCTATTGCTCCCCGCAGTTCAACAATCGCGCGAAGCGGCTCGACGTACGCAATGCAAAAACAATCTCAAGCAGATTGGACTGGCTCTGATGAATTATCAGAGCACCTACTCAAAGTTTCCGCCCAGCTTTTGCGTTGGTGAAGGGTTGGGAGGGCAATGGTCCATTCATGCTCGAATCCTCCCATTTGTAGAACAGAATGGGCTACTCAAACTGGCCGACCTATCGTCCGCATACGTCGCCGGAGAGGCACCCGCCATTTCTCGGGTTGATCTCTACCTCTGCCCTTCGGAGCCAAACGATCGGCAGCGCACGAGTAACGACCAAGCCATCCATTATCCGGTCAACTACGGTTACAACGCAGGCACTTACACGGTTTTTCGGCACAGCAATCAAGCGACGGCATTAGGACACGCGAATGGAGGTGAATTTGGCGACGGTGCCTTCGGCCCCAACAGTAACACCGCTCCACGCGATTTCACCGATGGTATGTCCAACACACTCGGATTCGCTGAGGTTCAGGCATACACGAACTACGTCCGCGACGGAAAGGATCATCCAGCACAGCCACCCACAGAAATCTCCAGTTATGGCTCACGAGTACGCAGTACGGGGCATTCGGAATGGGTCGATGGACGAGTACACCAAACCGGGTTCACAACGGTATTCACACCGAATTCTGACACGCTTTTGAACGATTCCACCATCGGGGATTCAACTTCGTGCCGCGAAGGAAAATCAGCCTGCGTCGGGCAGCCTGTCCGGGCGGCCGTTACTGCACGGAGCTACCACACCGGAATTGTCCATGTACTGTTAATGGATGGCTCCTCGAGAGCGATCAGTGACAGCGTCGATCTGAACGTCTGGCGGAACCTTGGAAATCGGCGTGACGGCAAGTTCGTTGGCAGCTTCTAGTCCGCAAGGTGGACAGGCCGGGAGGCCTCACCCTCCTGGCCGCTGTTCACCCGCTGATCGCGAACCGGGGCCTTTCGCCTTCAGTCGCGACGGCGCATTTGCTCCCTAAGTTCACGAACTTCGCGACGTAAACCGTCCAGCTGCTCGCGGAGGTTGTGTATCGCGTCGTGCAATTCCGCCATTGGAGGCGCTTCAGGTTCACGGCGTTCAGCTTCGCGATACCTTTCAAACTCCCTTTCAATCGCGTGAGCCCGTTCACGTTCTTCCTCCGCTCGCCGGTTCTGCTGATGAGCATGTTCCCGCTCCTCGGCAAGTCGACGTTCAAGCGATTCGACGAGTTCATGCAATTCCTTTCGCTCGACGAGCAATTCCTCGCGGTCACGGTTTTGAAGTTCGCGGATTCGATCACGTTCCTCGATTTCTCGTCTTTCTCGAACCTCAGCCCTTTCTCGTTCTTCCAGTTCCAGCCGTCGTCGTTGCTCTTCTCGTTCCCTCACATCAGGATCCCGGCGAACTGGGCCACGCTCCTGTGGGCGGTCTGCTCCCCGGCGAAGCCGCGCAGCATGCTCGCGCAACTGCCCCGCAAGATCGTGAAGGCCCGCCTGCTGTAATACATTGGCAGCGTGTCGCAAATGCTCCAAATTGTTGATGTGCAGATTGTCTGTGCCTCGCGGCGAATCGCGACGATCGGGGCCACCATCGCGGCGTGCAGGAGGACGACCGGAATCCCGTCGATCCGGTTCACGGTCGCCGTCGCGGCGTTCCGGCCCGACGTCACGTCGCCCATCGTCGCGGCGAATTTGAATGACCCGCCGCTCCTCGACCCTCTTTCCGGATTCACTGTCGTCATTGTCGCCAGCGCGATCAGTCTGGATAATCAGGATTCGGGCGCCATCACCATCTCGGCGCATCACCTCGAATCGCTCACCATCGATCTGCAATTCATCGATGAAGCGTTTCAACGCCTGATGAGTCGAGTCTTTCTCCGCTCCGACGTCGCTTCGGCGATCACGATCGGTCCTGTCGGCATCACGAGAAGCTCTGGCTTCCCCTCGGGCTTGAGCCTCTCTTTCATCCGCGGCACGAGCGGAGAGTGACCCGAGTGATATCGTAGCGGCCAATGCGATTGTCGACAGAATTCGCATCATCTCAACTTCCCTCTCTTTTGACTGGACCAGGGCAATTCTAGCAACAATGAACCGGCCAACATCCTACTACCAAGGTAGGAGTGCGGCAAGGAAAACCTCCAAGCCGTATGGTAGCGACTCAATCTCAGTCACGGTGTGCGATTCTTCAGCGTATTACGCTGACTTGTGGCCGCGACAATCGCTTCTCGTTTTATGAAAGCTGGCTCCCACGAGTCAGAAACGTCCACAAGAAAAGTAGTAAATCACTCGAGAAGCGTCGTGCCAGATTCAGTTCCGTGCACACGAATTCTCTTTCCTGCAGAAGTCTTGCAAGTATTACAACAATTCACGGAAGGGCAGACGACTCCATGAGCAAACACATCTGGGCGTGGACATTCATAACTGATTATCGCAAAAACGTTTAAAGCCGAACTGCCCGGGCAGGACTGGCAATCTCCAGAATTTCTCTAAAGATTGGACCTGCATTTGCATCTATTTCGTTCTCACTTGAAACGAGTCGCGTGGAGTGATCGACCCAAAGATCGCAAAGTGTTGAAATCAAAGAGTCGCAGGAAGTCGCAATCGCAGGGCCAACGGAAATCAAGCTCAAGAAGAAGCCGACCCCGTAAGAGCCAATAGGCAATCGCCCTGCCTCACCCTGCAAGAATGCAACAGGAATGGAATCCTTTCGAGAGGACGAACGGCATGGATGCTGTAGTGTTCCGCGGGCTGTTATTGGTAACAGCGTTTTCTTCAATCGGTGCAACGTACCGAACACCCAATTTCGTCGTCGATGCACCGACTCCTGAAATTGCGGAGCAGGTTGGCCAAGTTGCTGAGCACTATCGAAAAACGTTGGCCGTGGAATGGTTAGGCAAAGAGATGCCTAATTGGCATCGCCCATGTACGGTTAAGGTGAAGGTCGGCCAAATCGGGGCTGGCGGTGCAACGTCGTTTTCATTTGACCGCGGTGAAGTATTCGGTTGGCGTATGAACGTGCAAGGATCACTTGAGCGAATCCTCGATTCGGTCGTTCCCCACGAAGTCAGTCATACAGTTTTGGCTTGCCGCTTCCGTCGTCCACTGCCGCGCTGGGCCGATGAAGGTGCCGCCACACTGGCAGAACACGATTCAGAAAAACTGCGCCAGAAAAAATTGGTCGAACAAATCTTAAATACGACGCGTCGAATTCCATTCCGAGAATTGTTTGCCATCAAGGAATACCCACGTGATATGAACGACGTCTTAACGCTTTACGCAGAAGGGTATTCGCTTGCAGAGTATTTGGTGCAACAGGGCGGGCGCAACCGATTTCTCCAGTTCCTCGATGACGCACATCAACAGGGTTGGGACCGGGCGATCGCCAAACATTATCGTGAAAAGGACGTTAACGATCTCGAACGTCAGTGGAATTCCTGGGTTGTTGCAGGAAGCCCTCGCTTGAATCTTCCGGAAGGACAACTGCTGGCTGCCGCAGAAGATGGGAACAACGGGACCGGCTCCTCACAGCCGATCGTACGAGCCCAATCACCTGAATCGGAAGCAGCTCCGCCGGTTCGCCTGACGCAACCACCAAGAGTCGCACTAGGAACTTCGTCAGAGAATCATGTCGTCGGCTCTAGCTTTGCCACGACTCCTGAAACCAAACCGCAAGCTCAAACAGAAGTCACCAATCCGCCATCGGTAACATCCGAAGAAACAATTGGACAAATCCGCGCTTTGAATGAAGGATGGTCCCCAGTGTCCCGGAAAGGACGATCACCCGATTCGAGTCGTACCAACGAACGGTCCGACTTCCCGCAAAGTTCTGTCCGAGTTCGGTCAGGATCGGCCGACCCCGCTTCCCGCGCGTCTCTTTCTCCCTAACTGACGGACGCCGGCTGCCTGTCGAACAAGTATCGTCCTTTCCACAACGAGCCACCCTTTTATAGGGTGGCTCGTTGGCTATTGCCTCTGCGGACACAACGGCTAAACTTGAATAGGATCCCCAGCAGCGAACGGTCGCGGATCTTGCCAAGTTGCTTGTTGCAGCTCAAATGCGTTGAGCTTTTCAATCCGCGCGGTTCGCGAGTCTTGGAGACTCAGCCACAGGGTCCTCAATTCCGTAGCGTGGGAACAATCGATGGACTACTCGCACTTTGCGATCCTGGCTTTGGCATTCGGGATCGCTATGTTGATTGCGGAAATCTTTATCCCCTCCGGTGGTATGATCCTCATTGTGGCGATCATCAGTCTTGTGGCATCGGTCTGGTGCGCATGGAACGCCTGGGGAGAATCGGACACGAGTCGGTTCGTCTGGTTCCTGGTTTTCGGAGGGTTATTGTTGCCTGTCTCAGCCGGGGGAGCCCTTTACATCTTTCCGCGCACGTCTTTTGGCCGCCGAGTCCTCTTGGAAGCACCGGAACATGAAGACATCCATGCGTTTGTCCAGGAAGAGCAGCGATTATCTCGCCTGATCGGCAAGACAGGGAAAACGCTAACTTTGATGAGCCCCGGCGGATTGGTGATGATCGACGGCGAGAGATTGCATTCGGAAAGCGAAGGTGTCGTCTTGGAACCGGGCGAAGCCGTCAAGGTCATCGCCATGAAAGGAAATCGGCTTGTTGTGCGCGCCGTTTCTGGGGGTGATCAAATCGCACAGACTGATGACGGTTTTGACGATGACTCGGAAGAGACGCAGAACCCGCCGCTTGACTTTGAACTACCACAAAGTTAAACAGCAGAGGAAGTTCGGGATCGACTGCCAAGGAAACCAAATCCATGTTTGATTCGATAACGACGTTAGCGCAGGACGACGGCAGCGGGTCAGCCCTGATGATGGGTGCCTTTGTCGTTGTTTTCTTCATTTTGCTCATCTTCCTGGCTGTCTTCGCCCGATACTTCACGCTTTGGATCCAGTGTGTCATGACCTGGGCCGGCATCAGCTTCATTAACCTGGTGATGATGTCGTTTCGAAAGGTCAATCCCAGTGTCATCGTGCGCAGCAAGATCATGGCGGTACAAGCCGGCATCACCAAAGCGTACCCCATTAGCACCCGGGCTTTGGAAGCCCACTACCTGGCAGGCGGGAATGTCCCGAATGTCATCAAAGCTCTCATTGCGGCCCATCGCGCAAAACTCGATTTAGACTGGCAAATTGCCCAAGCCATCGACTTGGCAGGGCGGGATGTGCTCGACGCAGTTCGAACAAGTGTTTACCCCAAGGTCATCGACTGTCCCGATCCCAAAAAGAAGGCTGGAACTCTCGATGCGGTGGCCGGCGATGGGATTCAGTTAAAGGCACGTGCTCGCGTCACGGTCCGTACAAACATCACTCAACTCATCGGTGGTGCCACTGAAGAAACAGTGATCGCGCGAGTTGGACAAGGAATCGTGCAAGCCATCGGATCGACCGACTCTTACAAACTTGTCCTTGAGAATCCTGATCAAATCTCTCGAACGGTATTGGGGCAAGGTCTGGAAGCACAGACGGCATTCGAAATTGTATCGATCGATATTGCGGATATTGATGTTGGCGACAATATCGGCGCCCGGCTGCAAGCCGATCAGGCCGAAGCCGACATGCGTGTGGCACAGGCCAAGGCGGAGGAACGTCGTGCTTCGGCCAAGGCCCGCGAACAGGAAGAGACAGCCCATGTTCAGGAAAATCGCGCCCAGGTCGTTCTGGCGGAAGCCGATGTGCCCAAAGCCATGGCTGCAGCGTTTCGCGGCAACAAACTGGGATTGATGGAGTATTACGAACTCAAGAACGTTCAGGCCGACACGAGTATGCGGGCGTCGATCGCCGGAGTCGGAAACCAACCTTCAAACGGATCGTCAGACAAATAGCAGATGACGAAAGGTTTGATCCAAGATCATTCCCTACTATCTCGCTCGTAGACCCGTTAACCTGCGACGAACTGCAGAGTAATCACATGGCCGAAATCGAGATGGCAGCGCCGGTTTTTACCGCCGACCCTGGTGGGATCATCAGCTTGCTGATATTCGTCTTTGCGTTTATCAGTTGGCTGGTCAACAAGCTGAATGAACAGCAAAAACCGCCCAGGCCGGTCGGAGGTCAGGGCCCTCAACCGCGACCTCGACCGCGAGAAGCTCGGCTTCAAAAGGAGATCGACGCCTTTCTCAAGCAGGCGGCCGGTGATGGCAAACGCCCGGAACGGCCCATCGAAGTCGTCGATTTCGCACAAGAAAAGCGCAGCAAAGAAACACGCGGGCTGCCAAGCGAAAAACCGGTAAAGGATCGCTCGAAACGCCGCAAATCAGTATCGACAATCGCCGACCGCAAGCCACGCAGTTCCGATGAGCTGGGACAAGGAGTGCGAAAACATCTCGAGGAGCACATGAAGGCGGGGCGAGTCTCGTCCCACGTCGATGAGTACCTCAGCCATGATGTGAACCGTACAGTCGAGTCACATCTGGGCACGCTCAACAGACAGTCGCCCGACGCTAATTCCGCTTACGGAACATCAGCACAAAGCATTTCAGACGCCCTTGCCGCACAAAAAATTGTCGATTTGCTTCGCGATTCCGACGGAATCCGCCAAGCAGTCATTCTCAACGAAATCCTTTCACCCCCCAAATCGTTGCGCCGTCGCCCGTGACGATTATGGCGAGAATCGTACAACCGCTGCGACTAAGGGAGAGGCTTTTCGGCCATCCAAAAGGTTGTCGCCGTCAATAGTTCGGTACGAAGGCGACCTGACACGTAGCTTCCAATATCGCGACAAAACAGATGCCAGACGAGCAAATTAAGGTCTTGCTGCTAGCTGGGAGATTTGAAGTCCGCGGAAGCTCGTCCGCTACGCTGCGGCTCACCGATCGGTTGCACGAGCACGAGGTCGACGCGCGTGTGATCTGCGCGAACGCCCAGCGAGTCGATCCCCGCCGGCGCTCTCGATTGCCAATCGTTGAATACAGTCGGCTCGACTTGCCAATCCTGGGCCAATTGATGATGCGCATCGTGCTGCGAGACGTATCGAACGATGTCCCGGACCTGATTCACATCCAGTCTCGTCACATACTTGCAAAAGGAACCTGGTTGGCTCGTCAGTTGAAACGACCATTCGTATTGACCGTTCATGACTATTTACAACCCAACGAACGCCTGTCGTTCGATCTACGATTCGGTCGTCGCATCATAACTGTCAGCGATTCTGTGCGTGACGACTTAATCGAGCGCACTGGAATCCCTGAGGACCGGCTGACGACCATTCACAGTGGTGTCGAGGTTCGTGTTCCAACCAATACTCTGCCGGTTCTTGATACAGGTCATGTCCCGGTCATTGGAACGGCTGGTCCTTTAGAAGCCGTCAAGGGCCTTCCCTTTTTCTTAAAGGCCGCCGCACAGGTGCTCTCCCACGATCATGAGGTCGAGTTTCTCATTGCTGGAGCCGGACCCGAAGAAGGAAATCTTCGGCGCTTGGCTCGCGACTTGGGAATCGGTCAACACGTGACATTCGTTCCCAATTTGTATGGTTTCTCCGAGTCGCTTGCCGCCATGGACATTTTCTGCCTCCCCTCGCTTCGGCAGGGTCTGGGGACCATCATGCTGGAAGCAATGGCGTTTGGGAAACCAGTCATCGCAACGGCTGTCGGCGGTGTCTATAGTGTCGTGCGCGATGACGAAACCGGCCTCATCGTCCCTCCCTCGGATAGCGAGAAGCTCGCTGAGAAAATCATGCAATTGCTCAAGGATCCGGTCAAGGCTCGCGCGATCGGCGCGAACGCAGCAAGCATGGTTCAGGAACAATTTGGTGTTGAGAAAATGGTGAAACGAACGGCTGACGTCTACCGAGAAGTCCTTGCGGAAACGGCAGGTCAATTCTCTACTGAAAAAACGAAATCTGAATCGTCCTGACATTTATGGCGTCGATCAAACCATCGGGCTGGGCCGAAACTTTGATTGCAAGAACGGGTCCAAACAGCAGCAGAGATATCCCGAAACTCGACCTGTTTGCCACGCAATTCTACTTTGCGAAAGAACTCGATGATCGCTGAAATCATTGCCATAGGCAGCGAGCTGACGACAGGAGCAAAACTCGATACGAACAGCCAATGGCTGAGTACCGAACTCGCTGCCGCTGGAATTCCCACTCGGTTCCATGCGACAGTCGCTGATGATCTCGAAGCGATGGTGGAGGTGTTCCGGCAAGGCGTCAATCGATCGGACATCTTGCTGATTACGGGAGGACTGGGCCCAACTTTGGACGACCTCACTCGGCAGGCGCTGGCGGACCTTGTTCAGGTCGATTTGTATCAAGATGACGCATCACTGGAATTCATCCAGTCACTTTTTCAACGCCGCGACCGTGAAATGCCCCGTCGAAATGTCATACAAGCGCAGTTTCCCGAAGGCAGCCGGCCGATACCCAACGAGCGTGGGACCGCACCGGGAATCTGGATGGAAGTCCCACGAAAAGATTTCGATCACCCCTGTCATATTGCAGCGATGCCCGGCGTCCCCAGCGAAATGAAACCGATGTTTCTCGAAAAAGTTCTGCCACGACTACCGGGCACGGGACGAGTGATTCGTCGCGCCCGTATCAACTGCTTTGGCGTTGGCGAATCCCATGCGGAAGAGATTCTCGGGGAGCTTACCGCGCGTGGACGTGAACCAGAGGTAGGCATCACGGCTCATGAAGCAACAATTACGTTAAGGATCACTGCTAACGACATCAATATTGAAGCCTGCGAGCGCAAGATCGCAGAAACACGTGCGATCATTCACCAAAAAATGACAACATTGGTGTTCGGCGAGGAGGACGATGAATTAGAACATGTCGTTGTGCGACAACTCGCAGCACGCGGTGCGGCGGTCGCTGTCGTCGAATCGACAACGGGAGGGCTTCTGGCCCATCGACTTTCTCAAGCCGCAGGAACGGAATCCTGTTTCGTGGGCGGCATCGTCGTTCCGAACCGTGTTGCTTGGAATATGTTTTTGAAAAACCCTGCGGATGACCTTGTCACAACGAATGCAAACGCCGAACAAGCGGAACTCGTGGCCAGCATATGCCGAAGATTCTTCGACTCGGATTTCGCCATCGCCATTGTTGACCAAATTTCATCCTACAACGATGAATCGCTGTCGGACGATGTGCCGACAATGTTCGCGATTGCCGGCCGTGATTTCACAAAATCGGGCGAACTGAGCAGAGTCGGCGATCCGGCGATTCACAAGAGCCGGGCCGTCAAAGCCGGGCTAAATGCTCTGCGTCTACATTTGATCCAAGACGATACAACAACTTGACTGGAGTAGGGTCGGGGCATTGCCGGCCCAGCGCACGTTGAATCGGAAATGCTACAGCGTATTACGCTGACTTGTGGCCGCGACAATCGCCATTTGTTCTATGATATGTCACTCCCACGAGCCAGAAGCGTCCACAAGCAAGCCGCTCTCAGACCGCGAACCCCGCAGACTAATTGAGATTGAATTGCGACGCGACCCACGCAAATCCAACAGGTAGGTAGACGTAAAGCGCATAAGCGATCCCGGCCAGGATGGCCAGATAGAAAACCAGGCTGACCATTCCAAACGTGTTTTCGGTCAAACTCCGGAGCCAGCGCCAGCGCTTGCGGCGTACGATGTCCTTTTCGATATCATCATACATCTTCCGCATATCTTGCTTGCGTGCATCATGCTTGGCTTTCACCTTCTTCTTCGTGATGACTCCCGCGAACTCCGGAAATTTCCCCAATTCCAAAAATGCACCTTCGGGTGACCGTTTGGCTTTCATGGATGGATCGAGGATTTCGGTTTGCAACGCCTGCGTGACCTGAACAGTGGTCATCTGCTTTGTCGCCGGTTTCCCCTTCTTGCCCTTGGTCTGAATGATCCAGTTGGTCGGCTTTGGCGTCGAACTTTGCGTTTCTGCCTGCCGAAAATCCTGGGTCTCATTCTGTTGGACAGAAGGCCGTTGTTTTGATCGACGTTTTCTATCAGATCCCCGAGAGGCGGGTGAGCCACCCGATTCGTCGTCGATGAAGCTCAGAGACTGATGGTCCAATTCCAGTTCTTCGAGGTCGCTGATCAACTCTTCGTAGTTTCCGTAGCGATGATCGGCTTCACACGCCATCATTTTGTCGATCATCAAATCGAGCCGCTCAGGGATCTCTCGATTGATGCGCCGAGCAGGCGTGAATTTGCCCTTCTCCTTCGTTGTGATCAGTTCCAGCGTCGTTTCGCCCGCGAATGGCAGTTTTCCGGTCAAAAGATAATACAGGGTACAGCCTAGCGCGTAGATATCGGTCCGAAAATCGACATGCTTGGCGTTGCGGGCCTGCTCGGGCGACATATACAGCGGCGTCCCCATTCCCACGCCACTTTGAGTCATCGCTACATCTTCGTTGAGCGCCTTCGCGAGCCCAAAATCGGCAACTTTAATATGACCTCGCTTCGTCACCAGGATATTGTCCGGCTTGATATCCCGATGAACGATATCCATCTCTCGAGCATGATTCAGCGCATCGGCGCAGGTGAGTGTGACCAAAAGGGCATCACCGATGCTAATCGTCTGCAGCTTGTCCATCCAATCCTGCATGCTCATTCCATCGACATATTCGATGGCGACAAAGTTTACGCCTCGATGAGATTCAGCCGCGTAAACCTGAACGATATTCGGATGATGCAGTTTCGCCATTGCCCGAGCTTCGCGGTGAAAACGGGCCACAAATGATTCCTGCGCGGCCAACTCTTTCGATAGCACTTTCAAGGCAACATTTCGGTCGAGACTGACTTGCTTGGCCAAGTAAACTTCGCCCATGCCCCCTTTGCCAAGCTTCTTGAGAACGCGAAAGTCGCCAAGTTGAGAACTGCCCTTCTTCGATGACGAACCGGTAGCTTGTTTTGGGGCGGCAGACGTGTCTTCGATTAGCGTTTTGTCATTCGTCTCGCCGATTACCGTTTGTTCGAGTGCCCCAGCATCGGTTGCAGCGGTCGGCGCCGGCTTTTCACGTTTGGTCTTTTCCTTGGGTTCACGATCATTGCGCGATTCGGAAGACTGAGATTCTGGTTCACTCATGGCTCCGGCTCCGGCATCCTCGGGTCGGACAAATCCATTCAGTGCTGATTCAACGACTCAGCAACAGGTTCAATTGGAACGACTAATTCTGCCTTTCACCATACCAAATCAATTCTTGCTGAACCAAGAGCATCAAATATCATTCACGAACCTTAACGAATCGATCTTCTTGTCAGTGCCGGCGAGCCAATCTCTCTATTTCTATTTGAGGATTGGTAATGGCAGAGATATGCTGGTGAAATGATCACGCAATGGCACAATCGCCGTTCTACCATAACGCCTAACGCATAAACGACGGAGCATCAGATGAACAGATGGCGACCCGACGCAACGAGATTGTTCTGCTTTGTTCTCCTGTGTGGATTCTACGGCGCGATGGACCATTCGAGCAGCACATTCGCGGCGGACGCCAAAGAATCCTTGCAGTTGACCATTCGCAAAAAAACCGAAACGGAGCCGGGAAGCGGACGATTTCACACGTTGAAACACCCAGCAGCATGGGAGCCGCTGCAAACGGCGATCATCGTCTGTGATATGTGGGATCTGCACCACTGCCTCAACGCGACCCGTCGAGGGGCGGAGATGGGTCCGCGTATGAATCGGGTTTTGAAGACCGCGCGAGATCGAGGGGTGACCATTATTCACGCCCCCAGCAGTTGCATGGATTTTTACAAGGATCACCCCGCACGTCTCAATGCGACCAGCATTCCGCTTTCGCAGAATCTGCCCGAAGAAATCGGGGCTTGGTGTCACCAGATTCCTTCCGAAGAACAAGGCGAGTATCCGATCGATCAAAGCGACGGCGGCGAAGATGATGATCCGGCCGAGCATGCAGAATGGGCACAGAAACTCCAGGACATGGGGCGAGACCCTCGCAAACCATGGAAACGACAGACCGAGTTACTGGAAATCCGAAACGAGGACTTTATCAGCGACAGCGGTGAGGAAATCTGGAGCATCCTGGAACGCCGACGCATCGACAACGTCATTCTCCTCGGCGTGCACACAAATATGTGTGTCTTAGGGCGGCCATTTGGTTTGCGGCAAATGGCCAAAAACGGGAAAAACGTCGTCCTCATGCGAGACATGACCGACACCATGTACAACCCTGCCCGTGCACCGTACGTCAGTCACTTCACCGGGACCGACTTGATCATCGACCATATCGAAAAATACGTATGTCCCACGATTACAAGTGACCAATTTCTGGGAGATAAACCGTTTCGATTCGAGAATGACCATCGCCCCCATTTGGTAATCATCTCGGCCGAACGCGAATACGAAACGGAACGAACTCTACCGCAATTCGCGCTACAACATCTCGGACAAGATTTTCGGGTGAGTTTCGTGTTCGGCAACGCAAACGAGCGAAATGATCTACCGGGCATCGACGTTCTGAACGATGCCAACCTGGTACTTGTCAGTGTCCGACGGCGTGTACTACCGACAGGCCAACTGCAACTCATTCAACAATTCGTCAGCGCTGGTAAGCCTGTGATCGGCATTCGAACAGCGAGCCACGCATTTTGCCTCAGAAACGAAGATCCTCCCGAGGGATTGTTCGCTTGGCCGGAATTCGACCATGACATATTCGGGGGAAGCTATACCAATCATCACGGAAAGGGTCCACGAGTTAACTTGGAAATCGCAGAAACGGCAGGCGATCACTCGATTCTCGACGGAATCGACACTTCTGCGTTCAATAGCGCCGGATCTTTGTACAAAGTGAGTCCACTATCGGGCAGCACAGTCCCTCTCTTGGTCGGCTCGATCCCCGATAAGTCTCCCGAACCAGTCGCATGGATCAACAAACGCCCGAACGGCGGTCGAACATTTTATACGTCGCTGGGACATCCCGAAGATTTCGAGCAGCCCGAATTTAATAAGTTCCTGCGGAATGCTGTTTACTGGGCTGCAGAGCTTCCCGTGCCCCATTGAGTGCCAAGAATTCGTTCGGACTCTTCAGATAATGCGGTGCCAACCATCGACTGGCTTGTCGTCAAACAGATGATGGGTCGCGCGAATTCAGAACGTCTTGGTACGTTTCGCGAATCCGGCGGGTCATCGTCTGGTGCCGAAATTGGTCAGTGAATCTCTCCCGGCCGGTCGAGCCGAAGCGCTTCCGCATTTCGGCGTCGCCGGCCAGCTCGCACAGCGCGTTTGACAGATCCGCGACCGAGCGAGGCGGCAACAAGAACCCCGTCTCACCAGGTATCACGACTTCCCGGGCGCCATCTACGTCGTAGCTGACGACCGGCTTTCCGGCAATTAACCCCTGTGGCAAAACTCTCGCCAACCCCTCCCACAGGCTGGCATGCACGACGATATCCATCGCATGGATCAGCTCGGGAATACGCTCCGGTGGGACTAAACCAACGAATACAAAATGTTCCGAAAGACCGGCGGCAGCGATTCGTTGTTCGAACTCTTCACGTCGCGACCCGTCGCCGACGAACAGAAATTTTACGTGCGGAAACTTTTCGATGACGTCACCGGCAGCCTCAATGACGTATTCATGCCCCTTGAGATCAAACAGCCGCGCGACCTTGCCGATGACAATCGTTTCGTCACCGATTCCCAATTGTCGGCGGACTTCTTCGCGTGAAACGGGTGGCGATAGGAACGGCTCAACATCCATACCGCTGTAAATCGTGACATAGCCCTCTGGTTCGGCAATGCCATGTGCCAAATATTGCTCCGTCATCGCATCGCAGACGGAGATAAACCGGTCACAACGCTTAGCCGCCCACCGTTCAGCCGCAACATATACGTGGTGAGCGATTGGGTTTTGCCCGTAATGAAAGGCGGCTCCATGAATCGTATGCACAACCGGTATCGCCAGTTTCGCGGCTGCCGCCCGGCCGATAATGCCGGCTTTCGAACTGTGGGTGTGCACAATATCCGGCTGAATTTCCCGCAGTTGTTCCAGGACTCGTCGGTACGTGACCCAATCGCGCCAAGGATGAATGCTGCGTCTCGATTGGGGGATGATTCTCAGGTCGAGTCCACCAGCGCTCGCACGTGGTTCCAGGCTTCCCTCGGGCCCCAGCCCAGGCCCCGAAATCAGGACAACTTCGTCGCCGTAATCACGGTGCTGGTCCAGGGCTGTCAGCAGCGTATTCTCTTGAGCGCCGCCTACGATCAGGCGTGTGATGAAATGGACGACCTTCATCTACTCGGCGCTCTCTCCGTAATCAACACTGACCAAATACAGCCCCTGGGCGGGTGCCGTTTCTCCTGCGCGAGAACGATCCTGACCAACCACGATTTCCTTGACATCGCTCGGCCCCCACTTCCGTCGGCCGACCACCAGTAGCGTCCCGACGATCGCCCGCACCATGTTGTAGAGAAAGCCATCTGCGACAACATCGAACCAAATAAACTCGCCCTGAGAGGTTGGTTTCTGCAATAGTGAATTGGGCTGTCTCCAAACAGGCCAACCACCATAGCGATCGACGGTAATTTCCTTGATCGTGCGTACGCTCGTCGCCTTGTTCGGAAATCGAGTTTCAAAACATCGAAAGTCATGTTTCCCAACCAGCACCTGTGCAGCCTCGTGCATTCCCTCTACATCCAAATCGCCCGAATAGGGCCACGCATACCGACGGACAAACGGATCGGGCAGCGGGCTGTTGTAGATAATGTATCGGTAACGTTTTTGTTTGGCCCAATAGGTCGCATGAAAATCTATAGGAACTTCGGCGACGTCGAGAACGGCGATATCTTCCGGAAGAAAATGCTGCAAGCCGCTGCGAATGTTGTCGCAACTGATCGCACACGATGTTTGAAAATTGGCCACCTGGCCCAACGCATGAACACCCGAATCGGTCCTTCCTGCCGCCATTAACTTACTACGTTCGTGAGTGAGCTTTTCGATGGCCGATTCGACGCAAACTTGAATCGAATCTCCCCGTGGTTGCCTCTGCCAGCCGACGTAATTCGAGCCATCGTACGCCAAAGTCAGTCGAATATTTCGCATGTCGCGTGACGATCTGCAGGGAAACGCTTTGAGATGATCCTTAAGAGAGATTCAATCGTTCCTGCCAAGTCTTGAGTTGATGCTGTACCGGCTCACGCCCGCCGGAACCGTAGCTACACAATGCCGCGACCGCGTTCTTTGTCCCAAGAACGCCAAAGACGTCGTCGTCGACTTGCTCGCATTTGGCCCGCAATTCCTCAAGTGTGAGATCAGCCAGCCGGCAGTCCTTCTGCTCACATAGGGCGACCAAACCACCGACAGTTTCGTGCGCGCTCCGCATGGGGACACCCTGTTTGATCAAGTATTCCATCAGCGCCGTCGCGTCGAGGAACCCCTCTTCCAACCTCGATTGGATGCTTTCGGTCTGCAGCTCGGCACCAGCCACAATCGGCCGTGCGATTTCCAAACAAGCAACGACGGTATCCACGCTGTCGAATAACGCCAGCTTGTCTTCCTGCAAGTCTCGGTTGTATGCCATCGGCAAGCCTTTGATCAGCGTCAAGATTTGTGGAACTGCCGCCATGACGCGAGCCGACTTGCCGCGAATCAACTCGAGGACATCCGGATTTCGCTTCTGTGGCATAATCGATGAGCCGGTCGTAAACGCGTCTGGAAGTTTCAAAAAGCCGAATTCTGTCGAAAACCACAAAATCCACTCTTCGGCCCAGCCACTCAGGTGTGCTGCAATTAATGACAATGCTGCCAAAAACTCGACGATAAAGTCGCGATCGCTCGACGTATCAAGACTATTTGCGGTGACTTCGCAAAACTCGAGCAACCGTGACGACTCGTGGCGGTCGATCGGCAATGACGTTCCTGCCAAAGCGGCCGAACCAAGCGGGGAAATATTGACTCGCTTGAGGCAGTCTTGCAGGCGCTCTCGATCTCGTTGAAATTTCTCACAGTACGCCAACCAATAATGAACAACCAAGACCGGCTGCGCTCGCTGCAGATGAGTATAAGCCGGCACGACCACGTCCAGGTCTGCTGGAGAACGCTCGACAAAGGCTAATTGCAGTCCCTCCAACAATGCGTCGATTTTTTCGATCTGCGCCCGAACGAACAATCGCAGGTCAGTTGAGACCTGGTCGTTGCGGCTACGCCCTGTATGAAGTTTGCGGCCGACATCTCCGAGTCGCTCGATCAAGGCCGACTCGACATGCATGTGGATATCTTCAAGCTCGATTCGCTGCGGTAGTTTTCCGTCCGCCAATTCCCGCCGAATTGAGTCGAGCGCATCGACGATTTGGCGGCACTCCTCGTCGCTCAACAATCCGACAGCCGCCAGCATACGCGCATGTGCCTGTGACCCACGAATATCGACCTCCGCCAGGCGCGAGTCGAAACTGATCGACTCGGTGAACTTTTCGACAAGCTCATCGGTCGGCTGTTGGAATCGGCCACCCCATGCTTTCGCAGCCACAACCGTTACTCCTCAATTAGCATTCTGAGCGATGCAAATGACAGAACTCATTAACTTACATAAATTTACGATCATAACTCTGGCCGGTCAACCAGCCCGATCACGCCAAGTCCGAATTGACAGAGGTTTGTAACTCTAGGTACTTTGGATAATATAAAACATCTCCAGTTGATTGCCGATTCAGGATACGAAAGCACATGTCAAACAGCCCTAATCAGGTCTATTCTCAACGGACAATTCGCAGACTGTGGTTGTTCGCGATCGCCATTGCAGTCCTTGCCACGCGAGGGTTCGGTGCTGATGATACTTCAGCCACAGCTGTATCCAGCGAGAATTCTGAAGCGAATGCGTGGACGGTATCCATTCGGCCTCGAACGACAGTTCGAAGCCGACCTGTTATCCAACAGGCCGTGTATCGCACGCAAGTGAGCAAGGATTCCGGCCAGCAAATCTCGGATGAGAATTACCAAGGTCCTTATATTACACCGCGAGTCACGGTTGGTGGTGCGAATCTCGCCTATTGTTCATACGGTGAGATCTACCGATCGATACCATTTTTACGTCCCGAATTCGATTTCAACCCGACATATCGCCACCAAGCGGCGATGCAGATTCTCGCGTCGTGCTGTTGTCGAAATGGCGAACCGTGCCATTCGGCATACAGCACGACTTCGGACAACTTCGGTGAGGTTGCTCCGCCGGCATTGACCGACGACGCGCCGTCACCATGAATTCCTCACTTGTCGACTCTGCAGCCCGAGCCGGTATTGCCGCACTAATCGTGGGCAATCTGGCTCTTGGGATTTCGCTGGTCAGCGGACCGGTCGATCTCTCTTGGAATGATGCCGCCCTGCTGCTTGTCGCCGGGCTGTTGTGCTGGATTCCGGCGCTCGCCAATCTCGTCGTGGTGATCTATCCACAGCAAGGGCAAGGCACCACGCGGCATGCCATGCGTGCAGTCGGGCTGCTACTCATGTCGCTGTTTGTGGTAGCCGCGATCGGCGATGTTCCCTCGGTAACAGTCATTGTTGTTTGTGCAATTGCCATGTGCGCGGGCTATACCCTGACTTTGATGTCAGTTCTTGCGGACTGAATCAATGCTGACGGTTATTCCGACCGCGAATTGCAGCGATGTCGCCACGACGACTCTTCTGCCCCCCGATCGGCGTGGGTACGTCCTACACTTTCCCATTAGCTTTCACGCTGGTTGCGCTGAAGGGGCAATTTAACCGGCAGCGTTGGTTTTAGAGTTCGTCGGAACGCACTTCCAACGACCCGCGGGAATGAAGTTTCGACAGATTCGATATAACGCCTCCGGCAAGTGTATCTGTGGCGGACTGACCCATCAGTTCCGCAATAGCGTTTCGGGGAGAGATCAATGTTACGAGTGATGGCCGTTATTGGACTCAGTATTGCTGTCGGATCATTGGCAGCCGTTTACACCACTTATTCGAACACCGAAGTGTCGGCCAACGCGTCATCCACAGCGGACACAGTCCCGGAGCACGTTGCCGAATCGACCGCTACGGCAAAGGCAGTTGAAGCATCCGCAGCCAGTCGCGTCGCCGCGGCTCGCGTCGCCCAGGAAGAAAGTCGCCGGAAAGCAGAACAGATGCTCGCCGAACTCAGCAACGAAAGCACGCGCAACTATCGTTCAGCGAACCGCTCGCTTGGTTCGGTCAACAAAGACTTCCTCTCGAGATCCTTACCGACGACCCAAAAGATTCGTGCCGTTGCCATCAATCAACATGCGCCAAAAATCTCCAGCGCAGTCAGACGTGCCGGGCGATCCGGCAAGAAAGTCTTTGTCTTATTCACTTCCAAATCGTGTATTTGGTGCCGGCGTCTCGAGACACAAGTTTTGAACGATGCCAACGTCAAGCGCAATATGGCCGAGTATGTGACCTGCTATGTCGATATCAACCGAGAAAGTTCGACCGCGAACAAGTACCTCATCAAACATAGCGTGCCGCAATACATGATTCTTGACGGCAACGGACGGCTCGAGAAAAGCGAAATGGGTTTCCAGGAAGCCAACGATTTTCTCGACTGGATCGGTTCGTGATGGCCCCACGGCAAAATCTCACGAGTCGCGGCCGATGATTGTGCTAGTATCGCCGATGCGACTTCGACTGGAGTCCGCCGCATTGCTCGTTTGAAATCTGCGATGCCACGTTTCCGCGCAGCGCTCAGTGCATGGAATTCGGCATCGGCGTTGCCTATAACGGAATGAGGCTCGTTTTGGCCTCCTATGCTGTCTATCAAGACGATGAGGCCCGATCATTTCCCGAAATCGCCATTCAACAGGTTATGACAGACTTCGACGACCAGCTTGCCGATGAAGCGCCGTTGGACGACCCGACCGCTTTGGCCCAATTTGGGCGGTTGGAAGTGGTCGCCCGGTTGGTTGTCGATGGCTACATCATGGGGCTGCACAAAAGCCCATTCAAAGGAGCCAGCGTCGAGTTTGTCGAGCACCGCCAATACTACCCCGGCGATGAAATTCGCCATATCGATTGGCGTGCTTTCGGCAAGACCGGAAAGTACTACATCAAAGAGTTTGAAGACGAAACAAATCTTCGCTGCTACTTGGTGTTGGATGCATCCGGCAGCATGGCCTATGGTTCCTCGACCATTTCCAAGTTCGACTACGCGCGACAATTGGCATCGGCATTGGGTTACCTGCTGCTGCGTCAAAGGGATGCGGTCGGACTGCTCACGTTTGACGACAACATTCGCGATCTTGTGGAACCCTCGACCAATCCTCAAAACTTTCAGCAATTGACCAACTGCTTGGAACAGGCCGCACCCGGCGGAGAAACTTCGTTGGCATCCGCCTTCGAGCGACTCGTACCAGTCATTAAACGCCGCAGCCTGATTGTCGTGCTCAGTGATTTCTTCGATTCGGTCGCCCCGCTGTCCGCTGCCCTGAAACGGCTACGGCATTCTGGCCACGAACTGATCTTGTTTCATGTTGTTGCACCGGAAGAGGAAGAATTTCCGTTCGATCGGTTGACCGAGTTTCGCAGCCTCGAGAACAGTTCCGCCCATCAGCGCGTCGATCCGCGTCGACTTCGTCAGCTTTATCTCGAAAACTACGAGCGATTCTGTCAGGAATTGCAGATGAATTGCTCCAATTTCGGAGTCGACTACCAGAAACTGATCACCAGCGACCCGTACCACAAAGCGCTCGCATCCTACCTCAACGCCCGAGCACGCCGGCGGACCAAGGTTTGAAACCGACGCGTTGCATCTCGAAAACGAGAACGCATTCCATCCGGGTCACCAATCGCCTGCTACAGCGTATTACGCTGACTTGTGGCCGCGACAACCGTGTTTTGTTCTGTGATGGCTGGCTCCCACGAGCCAGAATCGCCCACAAGAAAAAATAAATCGCTCTAGACCGCCGGTGTTACACGATTTCCCGCTGCAATCGGCTTTGATTGACCTGAATTCTGGCAACATGTAAGAACGGCACAAAAATACGTAAAGATTGCGAGGTTTCCAGCGAATAGAGAAGTTGCAAACCGTTACATGGCCGGCAGTTTCGATGTGTTATAATTCAGGCAGCGGTCGAATCGACACCCGTCGCTTCCAAGAGTCCATAGGATGCAAACGACCTATTCAGATTGTGCGCGAGAAATCGCACGCTTGTACGAGGCACTACATCAACTCGAACGAGATTGCTCGGTCCTTCGCATCGATCCATTGGCCGGGCGAGAGTGGTTCGAGTTGTTGACGCAGAAGTTGCGCCCGCAACTCTCCGACGATGCGTACCTCGTTGCAGCCGTGGTGGGGGGAACGAACCTCGGCAAGAGTGTGATTTTTAATCACATCGCCAGTTGTCGCGCCAGTGGGACCAGCCCATTAGCATCGGGAACTAAGCATCCTGTTTGTTTAGTCCCGCCGCGTTTTTCTGAGGACCATCATCTTTCCTCGATCTTTACAGGATTCACACTGCAGGAATGGACCGACCCGGATGCCGCTTTGCGTGAAGACGAAACCGATTATCTGTTCTGGCAAAGCAGCGAGAAGACGGCTGAGAACCTCTTGGTCCTCGACACTCCCGATATCGACAGCGACGCGAAAGTGAACTGGCTTCGTGCCGACAAGATTCGTCGATGTGCCGACGTCTTAATCGCAGTCCTCACCCAGCAAAAGTATAACGATGCGGCCGTTAAGCAGTTCTTTCGCAAAGCCGCACACGAAGACAAAGCCGTTATCGTCGTCTTCAATCAATGCCAACTTCCCGACGACGAAAGCTACTGGCCTTTGTGGATGCAAACATTCTGCCGCGAGACAGGCGTTCATCCCGAATACATCTATATCGCTCCCAACGACCGCGGGGCGGCAGAATCGCTTGAACTTCCCTTCTACGAAAGAGAATGGCCGGCCCCAACTGCAGACAACGCTGATGACGCCGACCAAGTACACTCGTCGCCGCCTTGCGATTTGAGCGATGTGCTTTCCCGGTTGCATTTCGGCGAGATCAAAATGCGCACACTGCGTGGTTCCTTAAACCAGTTGACCTCCGACGACGAAGGAGTCCCCGCGTATCTCGACGAAATCCGACGGCGCAGTTCTGAATACCAATCGGCTGCGGAACTTCTGACGTCTCGAAATCTAACCGAAATCGATAACTGGCCGACACTGCCAAACTCGCTGTTCGTTAAAGAAATTCGCGATTGGTGGAGCACTCAACGTCAAGGCTGGTCGTCGAAAGTCCACGGCTTTTACAATTCACTGGGCTCAGGAATCACATGGCCTTTCCGAGCAGCCCGTGACAAATTCGGCACCCCACGAGAAAGTGCGGCAGCGAAATATCAGCATCAGGAATGGGAAGCCATATTGATCGCCGTGGAACGTGTGCTGCAGCGCCTCCAGCAGTTTCAGGAACTTGGCAGCGAACTACTGCGGCCGCATCTCGCCCAAGCTCTTTCCGGTAGTTCCCGCAGTGAATTGCTGGCGACGCTGCAAGCCGAGCATGAAGAAAGGGACCTCGAACAGGAGTTGGGGAAACTCGTCGCTGATGAATTAGCATCCTTTCGTGAGGAAAGTCCGCAATTTTATCGGGTTGTCAAGCACCTCGATGTTTGGGCTGCAGCTGCCCGACCGGCCGTCTCGATTGCGTTTTTTGTTACAGGATTCGGACCAGCAGGCGATGCGGCAGCCCAATTGGCTGCCAACACGGTGTTGCAGTCAGCCGCTCACGTCGCCGGAGATGTCGCCGGCGGAACCGTTGTCGCAGCTGCCGGCGAAACGGCCCTCAGTACAACCGCCTCGACTAGTGCCGGATATATCGAAGCCAAGTTCCACCGGCTGCATCAGGCATTTACTCAGCAGCGCGTCGAATGGTTGGCGGAGTGTCTCAATCAGCACTTACTGGGAACACTTCCCGCAGAATTGCAGAAGGCAGCTGCGATCCCGCAATCAACCAGTTTTCAAAGTGTAGCTGATAGCGTGGCGTCACTTTCGCATCGACTACAAAATGAACCGGAGCAACAGGTATTACGTTGATCTATTCGGACAGATTCGTTTCGAGTCCCCAGCGAATCGCCAATCAAAAACCAATGCTGAGCCAACTCGTCAACCAAATTCCCAAAATGGATGTCCGATAATGAGTCGACCGGAACTGGAACAATTGGAACTGTTTGCCCAAGTCGATGAACTCGTGCGTCGACTTGCGCAATGGGCCGATGAGGAATCCCCCTGGGAACCAATGAACCGGTGTGCGGCGTTAGTTCGTCGATTGCTGACTCGGCTCGAAACGCTTCGTATTCGACTGGAAGCCCCGTTAGTCGTTGCGACATTCGGCGGTACGGGGACAGGAAAAAGCTCATTGGTCAATGCGCTCGTGGGACGCGAGATTACACGCACCGGACGCGAACGCCCCACCACGACTCAGCCGGTTTTGATCGCTCACCCGGAGATCGAGTTGGATGCGCTCGGGTTACCGCTTGACGAACTCTCGATCGTGCGCTGCGATTCCGCCATGCTCCGGGATATTATTCTCATCGATTGCCCCGATCCTGATACCAGCGAAACCGAGTCGCCGGGAAGCAACCTCGAACGGTTGCATCGCTTTCTGCCGCATTGCGATGTTCTCATTTACACGTCGACCCAACAAAAATACCGCTCGGCGCGGGTGGCCGACGAGTTGGGTCAAGCTGCAACGGGATGCCGATTGTGCTTCGTGCAAACTCATGCAGACATCGATGATGATATCCGCGAAGACTGGCGGTTACAGTTGGACAGCGACTACGACGTGCCCGATGTCTTCTTTGTCGATTCGGTTCGCGCATTGCAGGAGCAGATCGCTGGAAAGCGCCCCACAGGAGACTTTGCAAAACTGCAAGATTTGTTAGGAACTCGATTAGCTGCATCCGCCCGCGTCGGCATTCGCCGCGCCAACCTACTCGACTTGATCGATGGAGCACTCAAGCATTGCAAGTCTCAATTCGACGACGGAATTGCTTCGCTTGACCAATTGGAAACAGTTTTGACCGAGCAACGGCAACAGCTCGTCGATTCGTTAACAACGCAGCTCCGCGACGAATTGCAATCGAGCCGCCATCTTTGGGAGCGACGGCTATTAAGCTCGGTCACCAATACCTGGGGATTCAGCCCGTTTTCGTCCGTGTTGAGATTCTACAACGGTTTAGGAAATCTTATCGCATCGTCGACCATGCTGCGGGCCCGAACATCGGCCCAAGTCGCGTTGATCGGTGCCGTGCAAGGAACACGTTGGCTTTCAGCTCGTCAGAAGGAACGAGAGGCCGAAACCCAATTGGAGCAATTATCATCCTTCGGCCTCGACGATGCGATGTTGCGAAAGTCACAGCTGGTGGTCGCGGGTTACCTGCAAGAGGCGCAACTCGACCCCGGCCTTGTGGAGCAATCGTCTATCGACAATTTGCGTCACGAAGCCGTTCTCGTTGAAGGACGTTTTCTGGGAGATGCCGGCCGTCGAATCGATCGAATTATCGAACACCTCACCAAGCAAAATTCCGGGATTTTCGTCCGAGCGATTTACGAACTGCTGTTCTTAACGTTCGTCGGGTTCGTGCTCTATCGTGTGGGGCGAAATTTCTTCTTCGATTCGTTTCTTCACGATGCCCCGCTGCTGACCGTCGATTTCTACGTTTCCGCGGGCGTCTTCTTCGCCCTGTGGTCGGGCGTGTTAGTCATGTTCTTTACACGGAGGCTTCGCCGCGGACTATCTCGGGAGATTGACAGTTTAGCAACCGAGTTGGCCGCCAGCCGCATGTCCCAGGGACTCTTCCCGGAAGTCGAAAACGCCTGCCGAGAACTACAACATCAACGTGAGCGGCTGGAAATGCTCACGGCGACAACCTCCAAGCTCCGTGCCCAAGTCGCGGGAACCACCGGATTAGGCACGCCGGTGGGGACACGCGTCGGCAGCCTGTAAACGTCATAGGAATTGGCTCGCTGGTGCGAAATCAGCCAGCGATGCGCTGCCTCGATTCCCGGGCGCAAAGTCACACCGCGGGATTCTCGCTTTTGATGTCAGAAGTTTTCGCAGCAGTGACTTTATCGTTCGCTGCTGTAAGCCCCACTGGTGGCGCCGGTCGACGCTTCGTCCTGTTTCTTGAGCGGTCGACGGCGGCTGAACAGACCGGAAACTTGACCCGACGATTGTCGATTCCCCGGTCCATAGCCGGTCGTCGCCGTACTGTGTGCACCTTGGTGCAAGTTGTACGGACGGTTTTCGCCCGGACGGTACAATCGGCGTTGCGGCCGGTAACCGATATACGACAAGAAGTCGTTGAGCGACAGGATCCGCGTGCCGCGAAGGCGAGCTTCTTCCACCATCTCCTGGTGCCCGTCAATGATCTTTTGGTAGATGTCCTTTTCTTCCTGAATCGTGGTATCGGTCGGGCTGGGAATCTCGCCCACGATTAAGAACTTGGTGTGCACATCAATGCCATCGCCGTGACGGACACCTTCATCATCGACTTCGTTGTCGATGATCGATCCGCTTGCGGTCACCAAATCATGAAACTGCGGGCGGTCGTACTGGCCATCTGCATCTAAGTCGATCAATCCCACGACAGAAAATCGCTCCTGCCGTCCGGGGCTCCAAAGTGCGGTGTAAATCGGATCATCGCTGGCAATCGGGCGGTAAATATCTTGGTCGAGAACACGAGCCTGAGCCAAATGCGGACCAACAATGTGAGTTACCTCGATGGCTCCTTTGATATCCTCTTCACCCCGTGCGACACCCTGATGGCCTTTGGTGTAAACGGCAAATGTCGTTCGTTCCGAAAGATTGTCAGCTTCGCCCAAGTTGATCCAGACCAATTTGTTGATGTGGTCGACGGAGCGGATGACGCCATCGGGAACTTCAAAGCTAACTTTCAACAGTTCATCGACTCGACTACGCAACTCATCGTTGATTGTCGACAACTGGGCAATCCGCTGAGTCGCCGATTTTTGCTCCTGGCTCCTCAGGTCTTGCTCACGGGTCAAATCTTGCTGCAAATCGTTGACGGAAGTCCGCAGGTCGTTGATTTGGCGATCTTTGGCCTTCAACTCCTCGTCTTTAGTGGCCGCCAAGGCTTTCAAATCAGCATCGGTCTTGTCGTGGGCATCGGTGTGCTGCTTGATTTGCTCGGCGGTGTTTGCCTGCAGTGCCAACAGCGTAGCTTTCCGCTGATCAAGTTCCGTTTGCAACTTGGCCAGTTCCGCTTCGCGATTGTTGAGCTCTTCTCGAAGCTTGATAATCGTGGCAATCGCCGTGCCCTGCCTCAGGTTCCCGCCGAAGCGATTCATATCGGCTCGGGCCTTGCCAATCGCCGTGTTCACGTTGTCTTCGTCGCCAACTCCAACTTCGTCGAGCGGAACACCAAGCACATCTTTCAGGGCTTGGACGTCTTCATCGAGATTGCGGCGATCCGTTTCCGCAGCAGTTAGTTCTTCGGTCTTTTTCGCGTTTTCAGCAGCGAGCTCGCTGTAGTCACTACGACCAATGAAAAATGCGACGATGAAAATCACCGCGAACATCCAACCAATGATCATTGCGATGTGCACACCAGTCGTTCTGCCGGAAGACGCCATATCAGTTCCCCTATTTGAGCGTAGCGAGAAAACCAATCGACACACGCGCCCCCACTATGGGACGCTGACTATCGATCAAAAGTTCCACGCAAGACTCAGTTTGAGAGATTTAATTGCAAACAAGATTGGTAACCGGCGGGCATGTGGATGCACGTCCCCCGACACGGTTCACAAAGATTGGTCCTCGTGGGCCGAACTGGCAGACCGATAAATTGCCCATTCGCCCTTAAATCGTCCTATCTTAAAAGTTTAAAAGGGCATAGGGCAGTGTCAAGAACCTTTCCGCTTGCTTGGCTCTCATGGCGTAAATACCGCCAAAAATGGGGTTTTGTGCACCGATTATCGGGATTGGTTTCCCCCAAACAACGTCAATACCGGCGATTCTATCGCTCCGGTTCCTACCCGACTCGAGCCCCCTCGACATGATTCCAGGGCAACGCCGAATGGCCCCGCACGACAGAAGGTCCGTAATTTCCGAGGACTCTCGTGTCGCCGGTGGCGTCTTCGGCGGACTCTCCACATAATGTCGGCACTAAGGCTGCCGACCGATTCTCTTCAGTTATTGACACTGCGTAGCAGGATGACATGTCTGGTCCGCTCTACATCATCGATACGTTTTCCCTTCTGTTTCAGGTCTATCACGCCATCCCCCCAATGACGGGACCGTCCGGACAACCGACCAACGCGACGTTTGGCTTTACCCGCGACTTGTTGACCATTCTGCGAAACAAGCAGCCGGGATTCTTGATGTGTGCGTTCGACCTGCCCGGTCCCGGAAAACGGAATGAAGTTTTTGAAGACTACAAAGCCAATCGTGACGAAATGCCCGCCGATCTTGTTCCACAAATTCCGATGGTGGAACAAATCATTCAGGGATTCGGCATTCCCGTGTTGGGATGCCCCGGATGGGAAGCGGACGATGTCATTGCAACAGTCGTAGCACAGGCCAACGCCCAAGATATTGCCGTCAACATCGTGACCAGCGATAAAGACGCCCGGCAACTTTTGAACCCCAATGTCCGCCTGTACAACGTTCGCAAGGATACTTTTCTCGATGAAGAATACTTGATGAAGGATTGGGGTATCCGGCCGGATCAGGTAATCGATTTCCAGGCTTTGGTCGGCGACAGTGTCGACAACGTACCGGGAGTTCCACTTGTCGGCCCGAAGAAGGCTTCGAACCTGTTGGCGAAATTCGGCACACTCGATGAAGTCTTAGCAAACCCCGACGAGGCGCCCGGCCCCAAGCTTCGCGAGAACCTCAAAACTTACGCCGATCAAGCTCTGATGAGCCGCATTCTTGTGACTCTCAAGAACGACCTGCCGATCACGGTTGACTGGGACGCCGCTCGCGTATCGGGGCACGACATTCCCCAACTGACAGAGCTGTTTCGCGAATACGGGTTTCGCCGATTCGGTGAAGAAGTCCGTTCACTGCCGGGAAGCGATGTACCGCCAACGAAACAACAGGGGGCGCTTTTCGGCGGTGCCGACCCCACCTGGGAAGTCGTCGATACCGCTGAGAAGTTCGAAACGTTTCTATCTGAACTTCGCGAGCAATCGCGGTTTTGCGTCGACCTGGAAACGACGGGTCTCAACGAAATGCAGGCCGACATCGTCGGCTGGGCATTCAGTTGGAAGGCAAATTCGGGACATTACTTGCCGGTGATGGGGCCCGACGGTCAACCAACTCTCGACGCCGAGCAGGTCGCCAGTGCGCTGCGCCCCATTCTGGAAGACCCGAAAATCGAAATCTCGAACCAGAATATCAAATACGACATGCTCGTCATGCGGAGAGTCGGTATTCGACTGGAGGGAATCGGTGTCGACCCCATGGTCGGTAGCTATCTGCTGGATGCCGGCGCCCGAAGCCACGGCCTCGATGCATTAGCCGAAAAATACCTGCACCATCGGATGATTCCAATTTCCGACCTGATTGGGTCGGGAAAGGATCAAAAATCGATGGCTGAAGTCGACATCGAAAAAGCGGCAGAATACGCCGCCGAAGACGCCGATATTTCCCTACAACTGGCCGATTTGATTGCTGAAGAATTGCGTCGCGAAGATCTTTGGGACCTCTACTGGGAATTGGAACGGCCATTGATTCCCGTGCTGGCGGATATGGAGTTTCAAGGGATCCGAGTCGACGCAGAAGAGTTGGAACGACAAAGTTCAGAACTCACAGCACGATTGGAACAATTGGTCGGTGAAATCCATGAAATGGCCGGCCATGAATTCAATATCGATTCGCCGCTGCAACTGCGAACCGTTTTGTTCGACGAACTCGATCTTCCCGTTCAAAAGAAAACGAAAACCGGTCCCAGTACCGACCAAAGCGTTCTCGAGAAATTGGCGCTGCTGCATCCCCTTCCGGCGAAGATCAGCGAGCATCGTCATCTTTCAAAACTGAAGAGCACTTACCTCGATTCCTTGCCCACTCTGATCGACCCTGATACGAAGCGCATACATGCGTCGTTCAATCAGGTTGTCGCCGCGACCGGCCGCCTTAGTTCCAGCAATCCGAATCTGCAAAATATTCCCATCCGCACCGAGGAGGGCCGGCGAGTCCGCAAGGCGTTTGTTCCCTCCGAACCGGGATGGAAGCTGTTATGTGCCGACTACTCGCAAATCGAGTTGCGCATGTTGGCCCACTTTTGCGGCGACGTCGCGCTGACGACGGCATTTGCCGACAATGTCGACATTCACTCCTCGGTTGCCGCTGAGATCTTCGACGTGGATGATTCCGAAGTCGATTCGCAGATGCGTCGCGTGGCCAAAGCCGTCAACTTTGGGGTGATTTACGGCCAAAGTTCATTCGGCCTTGCAGCCGCCCTTGGAATCGACCGGGATCAGGCTGCGGAATTCATCGACAACTATTTCGCGCGATTTTCCGGGGTGGAGCAGTTTCTCGAAGAGATCCTCGACGAATGCGCATCGTCCGGCTATGCGCGGACAATTCGGGGGCGTCGCCGGGCGATCGCGGGAATTCGGCGTGATCGCCCCAGTCAACGAAACATGCCCGAGCGGACCGCCATCAACACCGTTATTCAAGGATCAGCGGCTGATTTGATCAAACAGGCCATGATCAATGTTCACGCCCGTTTGGCGGCGGATCAGCACCCGGCCCGCATGCTACTGCAAATTCATGACGAACTCGTATTTGAATGCCCCGCCGACGAGATTGGTTCGCTGGCCGATTTAGTCCGCGAAGAAATGGAGCAGGCCATGAAGCTGGATGTGCCGCTCGCCGTCGATATAGCGGTCGGCGACAATTGGCACGATGTGGCGTCGTTTAACTCGTCGGAAGGCCAACCCGACGAATGAATTCCGCTCCCAAAGCGCGGTCGAGAAATGTTTGTTCCAGGCCCCACGACTGCTTGCAGTTCCGATATTCTGTAATGGCCCGATCGACTTCGGCCACCGGCTTTTGTGATCGGACTGCACGGAAAAGCACATTCTTCGCCGTATGTTCCATATCGATGAATTCTTCGACCTGAGTCGAATAGCCGCAAATCTCCAAGGCTTGGGCACGCAGCGCATCGGTCAGGATGGCGGCAAATCGCTCGTGGAGAATTCCATGCTCCGACACGGGGCGGCAAGATTCGCTAGCCATCAACGTTGCTAGTTCGTGCTGGCAACAGGGGACAGCCAGAATCACGTCGGCGTTCCACGCGACGGCTTGAGCGAGCGCCGCATCGGTTGCGGTGTCGCACGCATGCAACGAAACGGCCATATGAACATTGTCATCGCATGCGTAATTTGAGATATCTCCCCGGTGAAACTCTAACCCCGGACAATCGAGTCTCTCCGCGATCTGACGACAATTATCAATCACGTCCTGCTTGAGATCGAGGCCGGTCAGTTTGACGTCTCGCTGATGAATCGTGTGCAGCAGATGGTGCAAAGCAAACGTCAAATAACTCTTGCCGCAGCCGAAATCGATGACCCGCAACGGGCCTTCCGGCGGCAGGTTCTTGCACGCGTTCTCCACCAACTCTAAAAATCGATTGATCTGGCGAAATTTCTTGCGCCGAGCCGAACGGACTTGGCCCGAAGCCGTCATGACACCGGTTTCGATCAAAAATGGGCACGGCACGCCTTCCGGAATCAGGTAATTCTTCGTGCGGTTGTGAGTTTGGTTTTCGGTCGTTTTGGAGGGAGCGGTCCGCTTGATACGACTCCCGCCCTGCTTGTTGATTCGTACCGAATAGTCAGCGGTTTCGGCAAATAGATGCAAATGCTCAAACGCCGACCCGTAAAGTTTGTGAATTCGCAGCAACGTCTCTTCAGGCGTGAGATTTTCGTGCGTTTGACGATCGGCGAAGTGGGACGTGAATTGATACTTGCAACTGTCGCCGATACGCACCGGTCGAGCGGTCAGCTTTTGGATTTGGCCGGAATCGCGACGTGGTTTACTGAGTACCAGCGAGATCAGCGACTCGTTCGTGATGGCTTCCTTCAGGATGGCATCTAATTCGCCTGAGTCGTGCAAATCGCCTGTTCCCATGAATCTGACAGCGCCAGCTTACCCATTAAATGGTGAAAGAATTTGGCATTGTCTTCAGGTTTGACACGAACTGGTGAACCCTGGAACCGTTCAATCCGCCAGCGACGCCGTTTGAGACTCATCTCGCGGATGGACTTGCGCGATAGAAAGAACACACCGGGATTCGTCATCAATAGCTGCGGTAGCAAGTCGCTGTCTTCGGTCGTGAGATACTTCGGACACGGCACCTGTATCCGCTGTGTTTTGGTTTCTTTCGAACGTACAAACGGCAGAACCAACATCAATGGTGACCAGACCATCGCCGCCAACGACCACATCAAGGATGCTTCCGTCGTTGGGGATTCCACGAGGTGCAACACGTCTTCCTGATCGTGCGGCAGAAAATAGAGCCCATTCGTTGTGACATACAGCATCCCACGGTCGGGCAGCATTCGACGGCGAACATGCACTTCACCCAACCGGAAAACGATATCACCGATTGTGGTCCGCAGTTCGAATTCCGACGGATCCGGGACGGCAGCCTCGATGCTTTCGATACACTCTGGACACCGGCCGTCTTTCGGCTCCACCCAGTTGAAGCATTCGTGACATAACAAGAACGACATCTGTTCTACTTCGTGCTACTAACGATTGAAAAATCTGCGGGACACGCAAACTCTCGAAAATCTCTAACCTTTTGGTTGCAGCGAGAACAAACCAGCCGTGCCGGGCATTCTGACAACGAGTGACAACACATTCCGATTACCTATTATACAACCGTATAAAACGCGAATTGTAACGGCCAATTTACAGCTTTTCGCGTCAGAGGCATTTCGAACCCGACGATTTTCGGAACGAACAAAGGCAATATGGACGCAAGGTCAGCAGACAGCTCAGGTGTTGTTCCATTCCTTTGGACCAAAATCCCAATGATAGGAAACGCGTGACGTGCAAACTCGGGAAGCGAAAATCAATTTCCAATCGCAAGAATCGATGGAATCTCGTTTTATTTCCGCTGTGATGTCGGCAATACTACACTCAACTGCAGCTCAAACGATGGTTGTACCACCAAAATTATCATAACGAAATACCACGCGAGTTGAATCAATGGCGTTAAATAAGAAACAAAAAAAGCAAATCGACGTCGCCAAAAAGAAAATCGCCCAGTTGCGGCAACGACTTTCCGGGGCCAAGCAACAAGTCGACGATCCATCGGAAATTACGCGACTCGAAGAAGCGATTGCAGAACAGGAAGCACAAATCACCCGTCTGAAGGAATCTTCATAAAGGTCTGGAAAGCCTCAACCGTCGTTCGATTTACGCATGGTTAACAATATTCGTCGAAAGAATGACGTTACCATTCGAAGAACGACCGTATGTGATTGAGAATGGCGTTGAACCTTTCCCACTGAGTCCACCATCGGCTCTATGTCGCACTATCCTCCGACCGTCGTTGTGATCCACCCGAAAGAGCGACGAAGCAAATGTACGGTTGAACCCCTGCGGCCGCGTACCGATTTTCTGTTTTGGCGATTCCCGCAGTTTGACCGAAAACGACTCGACGGTTACGTTCGCCTTGGATTCGACGGCCCGCTGCTCAGCCGCGACGATCCGGAATGCGGTCTTCTGGTGCTCGACGCGACATGGCGATTCGCCGAGACCATGGAAGTGCAGTTCGCCGATATTCCCGTGCGTAGTTTACCGGCGTGGAAGACAGCCTACCCGCGTGTCTCGAAGATATTCGAAAATCCCGAACAGGGTTTGGCAACCGTCGAAGCCGTCTATGCGGCGTACCAGATTCTGGGGCGCGACACGGCCGGACTTCTGGACGAATATCACTGGGCCGATGAGTTTCTGCGACTTAACAGCGGCGTGCCGAAATAACGATTCCTAACATCGTCATTCTGCGGTTGCTGGTTCCGCTTTGAGACAACGATCGATCTGTCGTACCGCCTGACGTAAACGCTGAACGTTTTCCACGATCGCCAGACGTAAGTACCCTTCCCCTTCTTCGCCAAAACCACGACCGGGGCTGACGGCGACCCCCCCTTCGTCCAATAGTTTCATGGCGAAGTCGATGGAGCCCATTTCACTCCAAGGCTCCGGAATTTTGGCCCACACGAACATGCCGGCTTGCGGCGGCTTTACTTCCCAGCCGAGCCGAGTTAACCCTTCGCACAACGCATCGCGACGACGCTGATACTCAGCCGCAACACTTTCCACGGCTGCATCGCAGTGGCGCATTGCGACAATCGCCGCAATTTGGACGGGTTGGAAAATTCCGTAGTCGTAATATCCCTTAATCGTGCCCAGCGCACGCACCATTTCGGAATTACCACAGCAAAACCCAATCCGCCAACCGGCCATGCTGTAGCCTTTGCTCATCGTGGTGAATTCGACTCCCACGTCACGCGCACCAGGCGTCGCTAAAAAACTTGGCGCCTGGTAGCCCTCGAAGCAAATGTCGGCATAGGCAAAATCGCTCATCACCAAAAAGCTGTACTTCTTCGCAAGTTTCACCAAGTCCTCGTAGAACTGTTGTTCAACACAGGTCGTTGACGGATTGTGCGGAAAGTTGACGATCACCACCTTCGGCTTGGGATACAGATGCTCGCAGGTGTATGCAATGTTGGAGAGAAACTTATCCGGTTCGCGGCAGTCGAGGGCGATAACATTCCCCGCTGCCAACATCACGGCATACACATGAATGGGGAACGACGGAGCTGGTACAATCGCTGAATCGCCGGGGCCCATCAGCGCCAAACACATGTGGCTGAATCCCTCTTTCGAACCGATGCAGGCGATGACTTCCCGCTCCGGAACGAGGCGCACACCGTACCGTTTCCAATACCGCTTGGCGACTTCACGACGTAGGTTTTCGATTCCGTTCGAGACCGAATAACGATGATTTCGCGGGTCGCTCAAAGCCTCCGACAATTTCTCGGAAACGAGCGGATCGGGAGCGTCGGTCGGGTTTCCCATTCCTAAATCGATCACATCGACGCCGGCCACGCGCTTTTCGTACTTCAGCTTGTTGATCGTCCCAAACATGTAAGGTGGCAAACGCCGGACACGTTCGGCCACAGGAATGCTGAAGGGGTCGTCTGAAAATGGAACTTCCGATTCGCTACGCATAACGGTTTACCCGTGACCTTTGGGATTCATTGCAGAACATGCTGTCGACGAGGTCCACGACCGACGCAGGGTCGACCTTGCTAATGGAACCAAATGGACTCCCGAAAGAATCGGCCCCCGTCCTTCCTCACAGCCAAGTCCAATTCTAGCAGTCGGCAGGCAATAGGAAAGGAAAAGGGCGTGCCCTCGTACAGAGAACACGCCGGAAGGAGTGGTTCGGTTGTATTTCGTTTTTTTGACTTTTATCGACGCTGGGAGGGATTCGAACCTGGCTGGACCGCCTGGCGAGGATAGGTACCCGCCGCGGAAGTTGCATTCGCCGGTTGTGCAGTTCCTCCACTACCTGTCGCAGATGTCTGCTGAATTTTGTCTCCGCCGGTGGTCGTTCCGGTGAGGTAGTTATCGACTCGAGTCCGCGCCTTCAGTGTCTCGAAGACTTTGGCGACTTGCTCCTGGACCTTTTGGCGGCGAATATCTTCCGCCAGTTGATCCTTGACTTCGTTAATATCAGTAACGATTTGTTCGGTGAATCCTTCGCATTTCAGGATGACGTAGCGGGCAGGCGTGCCAATTTGCACGATTCCCGAAACCTCACCTTCCTTCAGACGAAATGCCGTATCTTCCAATTCTTTATTGCCTGAGAATCGCGGAATTGGGGGGATGCTTCCATCCAACGGCCGGCTGTTCGGATCGACAGAATGTTCTCGGGCCAAGCGACCAAACTCTTCTGGTTTGGCTTGTGCCTCTTCCCATACGGTGTTCGCCCGCCGGAAGTTGTCCAGCATAATCATCCGCGCTTTGACTCGCGGGCCGTAGTGGTGAAGAAACGCTTCCTGCAAATCCTTCTGCGCGACTTCCACGTTTTCACCGGTCAGTTTCCTGAGTGCCAGCATCGGCCAAATCACATCACGGCGATACTGTAGCGGCGTGAGATTACGCTCCGCATGCAACATTTGCAGCCACGTATCACGCGGGATTTTGAATTGCTTGGCAATGTCGTCGATTTCTTTATCAATCTCGTCGAGGGTAATACTAATGCCCTTTTCTTCGCAGGCGATCTGAATAATCGAGCGATTGATCATGCTTTCCAGCACTTCTTCGCCGACGCGCTGTACGCATTCGCGCGCCAATTCTTCCTGCGTGATGAAAACCGTCTTATTGGGGCCGCTCGTGATGCGGCTCGCCGGTTGATTCCATCCCGTTTTCGCGGGTGGTGCGGCCGTTTGCTGAGTGCCAGGCTGCTCAGCCGCCGGCGCCGTGTCGGCTCGGTAGATTTGAAACAGGATCGCGCCGGCTAGTAAAGCGACGGCTGTCCCGGCTCCAATCATGACAAATTTCGGCTTGAGACTTTGGTTCGATGCGGTGTGATTCCCTTCACCCATCTTTGCCGTACTCCAATTAATTAGGGTCCAAAAAACGTATGCGCGGGCTTTCGTTGCATGAAAATGCGGCGGGGTTATATGCCACCCCTCAAACCGGGTCAAGATGGATACAAAACCCGCAGAAAACCAGCGTTTTGACCGGCATTTGCAACATTCCATCTGAGGGACGCCGTCAGGACGGGAAGTCGACAAGTGATGGCACAGCGGCTCGATAACAAACCACGAACCGCGTGATTGCGAAGTCGAAAACGGTGAACAGGACTTGTGTCCAGGAGGCAAACGCCCCGCTACTAGGACAGACCGCCTTCCCTCTGTTAGAATGAAGGCGTCAGGTTTTGCGGGTAATCGAGCAACGACCCGACATTCTCTCACCAAGTAAATGATTCAGCGGAATCCGAAACCACCGCCGAACTGCCTACCTTATTGGAACTCGCAACCAGAACAGCTCACACCAAGGGTTGATTCCAATGCATTTTCGCCTCCTTCGACCAACGTCGAAACCGATTGCCCCTCATTGCCGAGAGTCGATCCTTGGCCGAATCCCACCATTGTGTCTCATCATCATCGCCATTGGCGCGCTATTTCATCCCCGGGTGGGTCATTGTGACGAAACCGATAAACAGCCGGATCCCCGCGGAATCGAATTCTTCGAATCGAAGATCCGCCCGGTCCTGGTTCGCAGCTGTTACAAATGCCATTCTTCCGACGCAGGCAAATCGGAAGGGAGCCTTTTACTCGATTCGCGCGAAATGATCCGCAACGGCGGCGAGCGGGGGCCTGCTGTCGTGCCCGGCGACCCGGAGGCCAGCCTGCTACTAACGGCGATCACATTTGATGATCCCGATTTACAAATGCCGCCGGTCGGAAACCGCCTTTCGGAATCAGTCGTGGCAGATTTCGCCGCCTGGATCAAAATGGGAGCCCCCGATCCACGCAAGGCAACTTCGGGCGTCGCGCGGATATCGAGCATCGACATTGAAGCGGGGCGGAAGTTTTGGTCGTTTCAAAAACCGGTGGATCACGAACTCCCCGAAACGCAAGACCCGAACTGGGCACGTCGCGATCTCGACCATTTCGTTCTCGCGACATTGGAATCAAACTCGTTGGAGCCCTCTCCCGATGCCGACCCGGCTGTTCTGCTTCGGCGACTGCACTTCGATCTTGTCGGACTGCCGCCGACTCCCCAAACGTTAAGCCGGTTTCTGAAGCGAACCAAATCAAAAGGAATCGATGCGGCGCTTACGGAACAAGTCGATACCCTGCTCTCTTCGGAACGGTTCGGAGAACGTTGGGGACGGCATTGGCTCGATGTCGCACGCTACGCTGAATCGAGCGGCAAGGAATCCAACGTCACGTTTCCTTACGCCTGGCGATTCCGCGACTACGTGATCGATGCAATCAACGCCGACGTACCGTACGACAGGTTTGTCACCGAGCAAATCGCTGGCGACCTGTTGCCATTTGAAAATGATGCCGAGCGGGCACGGCTGCTCATTGCGACCGGATTCCTGGCGCTCGGGCCGAAGAATCTCAACGAAATGAATTTCTTTCAGTTCCTCGCCGACGTCGCCGACGAACAAATCGACACCACTTCGCGGGCGATTCTCGCCAATACGATCGCTTGCGCAAGGTGCCACGACCACAAGTTCGACCCGTACTCCATGGAAGACTACTACGCGCTGGCGGGAGTCTTCGCCAGCACCAAAACGAATTACGGCACTTCGGTCGCACCACAGAATCAGGTGGGCGGGGATTTGATTACTCTGCCGGACCTTCCCGGACAGGCCATTCTGCACAAATCGGTGACCGCCAAACGAATCACTGATCTGAAAGATCAGCTAGCGGCCCTGAAAAAGGAAGAGAAGGATGGCCGCGCGGCCGTGTTTCAGGCGATTAAAGATGGCGAAGATCCATCCGGTTTGTTCACATTACAAGATGCGCTGCGAATATTGTGGCGGTCCGGAAGCATCAACGGTCAGTTGAAAAAGTACAACGATCAAGGAGAGGCGTTGCCCCTGGCCCTGGGCGTCATGGACCGCGAACAACCAGTCGACGTTCCCCTGCTCGAGCGTGGTGAAATCAGCAAACCGGGCGAGAAGATTCCCCGTCGCTTTCCCGAAATCATCGAATTCGATGACCTTGCCGAGATTCCGGCCGATCAAAGCGGACGTCTACAATTTGCACGCTGGCTGACCCATCCCGAACATCCGCTGACCGCCCGCGTGATGACCAATCGCGTTTGGCGGCACCTGTTCGGTCAGGGAATTGTGCGCACAGTCGATAATTTCGGCCACAACGGCGAGGCCCCCTCGCATCCCGAACTGCTCGACCATCTCGCAATCCGTTTCGTGAATGGCGGCTGGTCGCTCAAATCGTTGATTCGGGAGATCGTGTTATCGCGAACCTATCGGCAAACTTCCGATTATCGCGAAGACGCCTTTCATAAGGACCCAGACAACCGATTCTTGTGGCGGGCCAGCAAACGACGCCTCGACGCTGAAGCGATCCGCGACGCGATGCTGGCTGTCTCCGGGAATCTCGACACCGCACGCCCGGAGGGGTCGCTCGTTGGACGCATCGGTGATCGACCGATTTCGATCATTGGTTTCGACAAACGGATCACACCCGACATGGACGGAACACCGTATCGGTCGGTCTATTTGCCAGTAATACGCGATCGTCTTCCCGACGTTTTAGACCTGTTCGATTTCGCCGAACCGAGCCTTGTTACCGGCGATCGCGAAACGACAAACGTTCCGTTGCAGGCCCTCTATTTGATGAACAGCTCATTCATCCGGCACCAAGCTGAAGGGCTCGCCGACCGACTGATCAGCCAAACCAAGAGACGAAGAAGAAAGAAACAAGAGTCACAGATTCGCCAAGCTTATTTGCTCTGCTTTGGTCGGTCTCCGGACATTGCCGAGAATCAGATGGCGATTCGATTCTTTGAGCAGGGATCGCACGATTCCAAGCTTCCGATCGACAAAGACGAAGCCGCCCGCGAGTTGATGGCGAATTACTGCCAGGCACTGCTGGCGACGGCCGAGTTTCGAAATATCGACTAGACTTGAATCAGAACAGTGGATACGGACAAACAGATCATCGACGATTCGACGCTGAATCCAACCAAATCCGGAAACAGATCCATGAAGCAATCGACCCAATTCCCCACGGAATGGAACATGGCCTATTCCCGCCGCACAGCGCTCAAATCAATGGCGTCCGGATTCGGTTACCTGGCTTTTATGGGATTAGCGCATGAAGCCGCCGCCAAGGAAACCTCGTCCCACGGCGCAGCGCTGGCTCCTCGCGAGCCGCATTTTCCGCCGCGTGCCAAGCGAATTATCTTCCTCTGCATGCAAGGGGGGCCGTCGCACGTCGACCTGTTCGATTACAAACCGGAACTCAAAAAACACTCGGGTGGCGCAACTGAAATCGGCAAGGAACGAGGCGGTGCCAAGTTGCTGGGCCCGCAGTTTGAATTCTCTCAGCATGGCGAATCCGGCGCGTGGGTCTCGAGCGTTTTTCCCGAAGTTGCCAAGCACGTCGATGATCTCTGCTTCATTCACAGCATGCAGACCGACATCCCCAACCATCCTCAAGCCTTCGGCCAAATGCACACCGGCAGTTTCCAATTCGTACGCCCGTCGTTTGGCGCCTGGACCCTGTACGGTCTCGGCAGTCAAAACGAGAATCTCCCGGGATTCATTACACTCAACCCTCCGGCAGACGTTGGGGGGGCCCAAAACTACGGCAGTGCGTTTCTTCCGGCCATCTGCCAGGGAACGAAGATCGGCGGCGGACAAATTCCGGCCTTGTATGCCAAACTGCTTGGCAAAGATAAGGAACCGGGACCGCCGTTGAAAAACCTCGAAAACGCCAACCTGTCGCGCGACATGCAGCGGGCACAGTTGGACTTGGTCCGCAACTTGAATCTGCAAAAGCTCGACCGGGACAAGTATCACCCCGAAATCGAAGGAGCCATCGAATCGTTCGAATTGGCCTTCCGCATGCAGGACGAAGTCCCCGATGTGCTCGACGTGAATTCCGAAACCGAGGCGACTCAAAAACTATACGGCATCGGCCAGGGTCTTCCGACCGATCAATTCGGCCGTCAATGTCTGCTGGCCCGGCGGTTGGCCGAAGCGGGAGTCCGCTTTATCGAAATTACCGCTCCCGCGAAATGGGATCATCACACTTTGCTGAAGGAGAATCTCGAGACATCGTGCGGCGCGACCGACCAATCGATAGCAGGGTTGCTGACCGACCTCAAGCAACGAGGCATGCTGAAAGATACGCTCGTAATCTGGGCCGGCGAATTCGGTCGCACCCCCTATGTGCAAAGCCTCAACGGTCGCGATCACAACAACAAAGGCTACACGATTTGGATGGCAGGCGGCGGTTTGAAAGGGGGCTACAGCTACGGGGCGACTGATGAGTTCGGTTATCAGGCGGTTGAGAACCCGATGCACATCCACGACTGGCACGCCACGCTGCTCCATTTGCTGGGCCTCGATCACAAACGGCTGACGTTCAACTACGGCGGCCGTGACTTCCGTCTGACCGATGTCTACGGCGACGTCGCAACCGACATCTTGGCGTGATGAACAGAACACAAAACACTGCGACCATCAGCGCACTGATCATAATTTGCATCGCTCTTCCTGAAAGTTCCGCGGAAGAATTTGCGAAGCTTCCCGAGGGCGACAAAGGGATTGCCGCAGGCTACCCCGGCGACCGGGGAATTGACCAAGCTCCCGGAGTCGTGTTCGCTGACGACTTTGAAGACTACTCAACAGTCGCCGATCTGCGCAACAAATGGGACGTCGTCACGCACGAAGCGCAGCTCAGCCTCGATGTCATTCCGCAGAACTCCGACGGTGGGCGTCAAACACTCAAAATGACGATCCCCCAACGGCAAAACTCGCTCGCCACGGGAATCGGCAAATCGCTCGCGCAAACTCAAGACCGGCTCTTCCTGCGTTGGTACGTCAAATTCGACGCCGGCTGGTTTGTTCCCAAAGGCTCGGTCCACAACGGAGGATCGATTTCGTCGAAGTATTTTGTGAACGACGTCGCTACTCCGGGAGTCCCAGCCGACGGTCGCAACAAGTTTCTGGTCAATTTCGAAAACGACAACAACAACGGCGATCCGCCGGGCCACATGAACGTCTACATTTACTGGCCGGAACAAGGGGATCGCTTCGGCGATCATTTCTACCCCTCGGGTAAAGTGCTGCCGTTTTCGAAGGCGCGCTCCGGAGCGGCCACTTTCGGCGAGCAGTTTCAGGCCCGGCGCGATTTCTCTCCCAAGCGCGATCGTTGGTACTGTTACGAACACATGGTGCAAGCCAACACCCCCAGCAAGCGAGATGGCCGCGTCGCGCTGTGGGTCGATGGCAAGCTGATTGCCGACTTTACCAATTTGCGGCTCCGCGATACCGGCGATTTGCGCATCGACCGGATCAAACTCGGCCTGTATATCGCCAGGAATACCGAGCGTGCGAATCACAAGTGGATCGACAATGTCGTCGCCGCCACGTCGTACATCGGGCCGGTCATGCGGGCGGAATAGTATCACTCTATTGATTCAGCAATCGCGCGATCCATTCTCGCCATCGGATTCTTTTCCACGATGCACCACGAGTCGATTCGTGATTGAAATCGTCTGGCAAACAACCAACAATCATTGTTATCGACGATATAAATCTACTCGTTCTTTCTTTATCCCAATCGAAAAAATTTGACCATGAGAATCCCCACACTCCTGCTGTTCACCGGACTCATGTGCGGCATCTCGACATTTGCCAATGCCGATGATTCTACGAACACCGCCTCTTCAAAGTTAAACGTCCTGTACATCATGGCGGACGATCATGCGGCCCATGCGATTAGTGCGTATGGCGGGCGATTGGCAGAGGTCGCACCGACGCCGAACCTTGATCGGCTCGCCGCCGAAGGAATGCGATTCACTAACGCGTTCGTCACGAATTCGATCTGCACGCCGAGCCGGGCGGTGATCATGACCGGCAAGTATTCGCATATCAACGGCGTTTACAAATTTACCGGTCTCGACCAAAGCCAACCGACGCTCCCCAAGTACTTACAAAGCCACGGCTATCAAACCGGATTCGTGGGCAAGTACCATCTGCACACCAACCCAGTCGGATTCGATCATTGGTCGATCCTGCCGGGCCAGGGAAGGTATCACAACACCGAGTTCATCGAAATGGGGGATGAGCATCCCTCGGGCGTGGTGCGGCAAGGGAAAAGGACCGGCTACCCCGGCTCGCACTCCACCGACATCATCACCCAGAAGGCACTCGATTGGTTTCGAGAGACGCGCGATCCGAATCGTCCCTTTTTCTACATGCTGCATTACAAAGCACCTCACGATTTGTGGCAGCACGCGCATCGCTACGACGACTACTTGGCAGACGTCGAAATCCCCGAGCCGGCAAACCTGCAGGATCATGGTTCGGGGCGTTCCGGACCGCTCGATCAAAGTCATCAGAATATCGCTGGGGAGACAATCCACACGCAGTTCACTCCGGAAATCAAGGCGATGGCACCCGGCCCCGAGAAACGTCGATTCGTCTATCAGGAATATATGAAACGTTACCTTCGCTGTGTGAAAGGGATCGATGATAACATGGGCAAAGTACTTGCCTACCTCGATGAATCGGGCCTCGCGAAGAATACCGTGGTGATCTACACGGCGGACCAGGGGTTCTTCCTGGGCGAGCATGGCCTGTTCGACAAGCGGTACATTTATGAAGAAGCCCTGCGTGTGCCGTTGATCGTTCGTTGGCCGGGAACGACCAAAGCGGGATCGGTTTGCGAAGAATTGTCACTTAACCTCGACTATCCGGAAACGATTTTGGAGATCGCCGGCTTTCCTATCCCCGACGACATGCAAGGCCGCAGCCTCGTTCCGTTGTTGAGCGGCAATGTGCCGAATGACTGGCGCGATTCATTTTACTACCGCTACTATTACTCGCATTTCGATACGCCCAGTCATTACGGCTTGCGCACAAAAAATCGCAAGCTCGTCTATTTCGACACGCGCGATGAATGGGAGCTTTACGATCTCCAGGCCGATCCCAAGGAAATGCACAGCCTCGCAACGGATCCGACGTCGGCCTCGGCACTGATGCAGCTAACGACTCAATTGAAGTCGCTCCAAGCCGATGTTGGCGACGATCCCAATGACATCGGTGATTCACCACGCACGGGCAACGAAATGCTTGATCGGTTCGAACGGGAACGAGCCAAACGCCAAGCCGCCAGCCAGAATAATTGACCATGCTACATACGATTCGAATTCATCACCCAAAACAAATCTCTCGCGCGCATGCCCTCGTCGCCTTGATTCTGACGTTGCTGTTCTTTGTCAGTTCAGTCGAGCAGACCACCGCAGCACAATCGCCTGAGCGACAGCCCAATATCATCTTGATTATGGCCGATGACCTGGGGGCCGAGTCATTGGGTTGCTACGGCAATAGTGTCTATTCCACTCCTCATTTGGACAGTATGGCAGCCGAGGGAGCTTGGTTCGAAAACGCATTCACCACGCCGGTCTGCTCTCCGACGCGCGCAATGATTCTTACCGGCCTCTACCCCAATCGGACCGGAATTCTCGAGCGACTCGATAGCCCGCTTGATCGTGAAAGGACAAACCGGCTACCGGTTCACTTGCAGACGTTTGGGCAACTCTTTCGATCAGCCGGTTACGCCACGGCCATCTCCGGCAAATGGCATCTTGGCGATTTTCAATCGCATCCCGATCAACCGGCGTCGCATGGATTCGACGAGTACTGTTTGTGGGTTCAATATTGGGACGGTCAGCGGCGAAGCCGGTACTACGCACCACACAATTGGGAAAACGGCGAATACAAAGCTCACTCCAAGGACGTGTTTGGACCCGACTACTATTGCCAATTCATTCTCGATTTTATCGAGCGAAATCGGGACCGCCCGTTTTTGGCGTACTATCCAATGAATCTCGTGCATGGTCCTCTTATCGAGCCGCCCGACTTGAAAGAACTCGCGAGAAGTCAATTTCCCGATGACCTGCGCACCAACGAACAGAAGTTCGGCCATATGGTCACCTACATGGACGCGATCGTCGGCAGAATTCTGAGCAAAGTGAAAGAGCTGGGCTTGGACGAACGGACCATCGTGATCTTTACCGGCGATAACGGGTGTGCCAGCAGTCTCGAAAGCCGCCTTGGATCGTTCCGTCTGAAAGGTGGCAAACGAACGATGAACGAAGCTGGAACGCGCGTGCCGTTCATCGCGCGTTGGCCTGGGAAGTTTCCCACCGGCAAACGAGATTCGATGCTCTCCCTTATGGATATGTTGCCGACTTTGGCAGCACTCGCCGGGCTGCCAGTTCCATCAGACATCGACGGCCTCGATCTGTCACACACGTTGCTCGGCAAACTGGGAGCCGATCGCCAATACTTCGAAATGGCCTTTGAGGGGGACGTCTACTTTGTCCGCGATAAGCGATTTCGACTTCACGAAGATGGCCGATTTTATGATGTCCCAGTCAACAGCAACGAATCACGCTATAGCATGGAGGCTCTCGTCAACGAATCGGAACAGATCGAGGCGAGAAAGCGACTTCAAGCACGCCTAAGCGCTTACATGCAAATTCAGAAGAGAGACGATTCGTATCGGATCTTCCCGTTCGGCACGGGGGGCGACGCCTTTAAGAACGCCCAAGACGGCGCTCGTCAGCGAGCCGGGAAATAGCGCAAAAAAAGGCCCTCGCCGCATCAAAGAGGACGAGGGCCTCATGATTCATTGAGAGAACCGTTCTGCGCCCCCCGACAGTCGATTTCGGGTCGATCAAGCCTAGCCCTTCTCGGGCCAACCTCACGTCGCCGAACCGTGAAACACGGAGCGCGACATCGAGTGACGGTAATCGCCAGTCGTAACCGAAAATCGGAAAAGTCAGCTGAACAGAACACGCCTCCTCAGGCTGGGGAGGCAGGCCCTCTCATAAAGTGTACGGTGGGTCTTGCATAGGCGTCCTCCAAATTGAGGGTAAGCACTGCAAGGAAAATCTGTTGGAAGAAAGGTACCTTTGATACTTCCAAACATGATTGTACCCTGACCTATCAAACGTTCAAGATTTTTTTCAGAAAGAAATTTGTCATTTCAAATTGACGAAATTTTTTCGAATTTCGATTGACGAATTGGCACGTTTTTAACTCACGCACTAACCGATTCGCCGCAACGCGGGGAAACAACTTCGGTTTTGAGTGATGATTTGGCATGCCGTTGACAACGCCAGTTCGCACCAACGACGATGCCGGCCGCTGTTAACGAAATGAGTATCGTCCACATCCACATTGGCGTGGTACCGCGGATTTCCGGCTGAGTTAATGCCCATACGAACGCCAACGTCTGAATCGCCGCAACGCAAATCCATGTTGTCCCGACGCATAACTGGCGATGTCGACAGCAGTCAACCAAGCCTTTCCAAAGTTCTGTCACTTACTTGGCCACATCTCTGCCGCAATCGATGATCTTGCAGGTGTTAGCAAAGATCCGATCCCTCATGCGCCACGTATCTGCTCTTGTGACGCCTGATCCCGCCTCCGGTTGTAAGCGTCGGTCAACAATAAAGTGTCCGATGCGGCGTGATCTGGGAAATCGGCGATCTTTCGACGATGATCGTGAAGATTTCATTGACCAGCGTGAATTCGATCGATTGCGACCGCGACAAATGGCACCACGTTGCTAAAATTCAGCAATTCACATCCATCGCTCCATGTATCAATCAACGGAATACCGCAATGAGTGAAAACCAATCCGACGATCCAGCTCCGACCGGCACGAAATCGACTTATCGCCAGCTATTAATTTGGCCGGCCGCCCTTCTGTTAATCGCACTGTGGGGCTTGCGAACCATTCCCTCGATGTTCGCAGAAATGTCGGTCCCAGTGATCACCGCCCAGTTCATGGGCCCGGCTGCCATCGCCGGGTTGATTGTGTTGTGGTGGCTCTTTTTGAGCCGGGCAACGATTCAAGAAAAGCTGCTGGGGCTTGTCGGATTGGCGGTGATCGGCGCCGTCACCACATACTTGGCTGACCCAACCATCCGCGGCTTCGGGATGATCATCTACGCCATTCCCTGGGGATTCACGGCATTCACGGTCGCATTGATTTGTACTTCCCGGATGCAATCCCCAAAACGGACCGGGTTGGCCCTCTTAGCGGCGCTCGTTGGTTTCGGATATTGGGATTTGATTCGGACCGACGAAATTCGAGGAGACTTTCAGACCGTCCAAAACTGGCGATGGGTGCCGACTGCCGAAGAACAGTTCTTGGAGGAACTCGAATCCGGCTCTCGGCAGCAGGGTACGGCCGCTCCTGATGAAGCCGCACTGGCACTGGCGGATCCCGAGTGGCCTTCGTTTCGGGGGCCAAACCGCGACGGTGTGATGCCGGGAATCGTGCTGGCGGAAGACTGGGACGCGGCACCGCCGCGCGAACTGTGGCGCGTGCGAGTTGGTCCGGGCTGGTCGTCATTTTCAGTCGCCGGCGACTTGCTCTTCACTCAAGAACAACGCGGCGATAACGAAGCCGTCGTCTGCTTCGACGCGAAAACAGGCGCACAAATTTGGGTGCACGAAGACAAATCACGTTTCTGGGAATCGGTCGGCGGAGCCGGTCCCCGAGCCACACCGACAATCAGCGAAGGACGGCTGTTTTCTTTCGGTGCCATGGGTGTCCTCAATCGACTCGATCCGGTCACCGGTGCAGAAGTCTGGCATAAGGAAATCAGCACCGATGCCGAGCGCGAGCCGCCGATGTGGGGCTTCGCCTCCTCCCCGCTGGTCGTCGACGACGTTGTCATTGTGCATGCCGGCGGCCCAGGGAATAAAGGGGTGCTGGCTTACGATGTTGACACGGGTGACCTGCGGTGGACTTCACCAGCAGGGGACCACAGTTACAGCTCGCCACAGCTTACCACCATTCAGGGACAACAATGTGTCCTCATGCTGTCGAATTCGGGCATTAACTTCATCGATCCAGCTGATGGGACGCTGCTGGGAGAACACAAATGGCCCTATGAGAATTACCGCGTCGTGCAACCAAGGATCTTAGACGAATACAGTATGCTGCTCGGATCGGGGCTCGGCGCGGGCACGCAACGGCTTAAAGTCACCTGGGACGGCTCGGCATTCAAAACCGAAACGACGTGGGAGTCGCAACGCATCAGCCCCTATTTCAACGACTTCGTTTCGCATAACGGCTACCTGTACGGATTCGATAACAACGTGTTCGCGTGTGTTGATTTGGCGACCGGCGAGAGAAAGTGGAAACGGGGACGCTACGGAAATGGTCAGGTCGTGCTCGTGCCGGACGGCGATCAGTTGTTGCTGACCTCCGAAGACGGCGAGTTGGTACTGTTACGCGCCACCCCCGACAAACTCGTCGAGCTTACCACGTATCGAGTGCTCGACGGTAGAACGTGGAACCATCCGGTCTTGGTTGGCAACCGCCTATTTGTCCGCAATGGTGAAGAAGCCGCCGCTTTCGAAATGCCGACCGTCGAAACAGAAGATGCACTCGCCGAGGCGGTGATAGATCTTCAGGACGACTAACCCCTGGTAACCAGACACGTGAGCGAGGGACTTTTCATGGTAGGCTAAGTCCCGACCTAGCACGTCAATCACCGTTAAGTTCCCGCCAAGACAGGTCCTGGCCTACAAAATGACAACTGTTAGGTAACCCGACGCGTGAGCGAGGGACTAAGGCCGGTTAAATGTGTGTGCTTGCACGAACAAAGAAACAGCTTGCACCACAGGGCGAAACACTTGAGGATCACGTGCTCACCCGCATCCGAAGGACCTAAACGCATTCGAGCTGCCTACCCATGAAGTACGTTCACACGAACATTATCGCCGACGATTGGGAAAAGCTGGCCCAGTTTTACCAAGACGTATTCGACTGCGTTCCGGTCCCGCCACAGCGACAACTTTCCGGCGCATGGCTCGATCGTGGCACCGGCGTGCCGAATGCGTCGCTTCAAGGAATGCACCTGCGGTTGCCGGGTTATGGGGACGCCGGTCCGACTCTGGAGATCTACCGCTACGAGCACATGGAGAATCGACCGGCGACCGTAGCGAATCGAAAAGGATTGGGCCATCTGGCATTTGCTGTGGATGATGTTGCCGAAGTCCGCGCAAGAGTACTGGCAGCAGGCGGAACCGACGTCGGACAAATCACGGAAACCGTCGTGGAGGGAGTTGGCAAGTTGACCTTCACCTATATGGCCGATCCCGAGGGAAACATCATCGAGATCCAACACTGGGAAAGCACGTGAGATAAGCACCACTTCTTCCCCGAATCCATCAATTCGCAAACCGAACGATTCCCGACGCAATGAAAATTCGTCTCCTGAGTCAGCACGATATCCGACGAACGCTCACGATGGAACAGGCCATCGAACTCATGAAGGACGCCTTCGTTGCCCTGACTCAAGGGACGATTCAGGTCCCGGTGCGAACGAACATCACCAATGTTTCGGGAACGATGCTCTATAAACCTGCCCTAATGCCTTCGTCGAGTATCTTCGGATTGAAGGCCGTATCGGTTTTTCCGGGCAATGCTGACCACAAGCTGCCGGTCACGACTGGTGTGATGCTGATCAACGACAGCGAAACTGGGCTGCCGCGTGCTTTGATGGATGCCCAATATCTCACCGCGCTACGAACCGGGGCCGCGTCAGGCCTGGCGACCCGATTGCTGGCGAATCCAGAAACCAAGGTAGCCGCGCTCTTTGGCACAGGCGGCCAGGCGGCCTGTCAGCTTCAGGCCATGCTCGCTGTTCGTTCATTGCAACAGGTTTATTTCTTCTCGCGAAAGTTGGCGAACGCAGAGGCCTTTTGCCACGAACAGGCCGAATTGGCGGATTCGTGCAAGCTCGTCCCCGCTTCGTCGAGGGATGTGTTGAGCGAGTGTGGCCTCATCACCGCGGCAACCAACAGCAAAACTCCTCTATTCGCGGATGAGGAAATCGCAACCGGAGTGCACATCAACGGAATCGGTTCATTCAGACCCGAAATGGCAGAAGTGCCTTCCGACACCGTCTGCCGTGCCGAAGTCTTTGTCGATCACCGCGAGGCCGCGCTCCACGAAGCGGGCGACATCGTTGCCCCGATGAAAAGCGGCAGGCTCCCTTCTGATTTTACGCCCGCTGAACTTGGAGAGGTCCTTTTAGGCCAGCGTCCGGGGCGAACCAGCGAAGAACAAACGACATTCTTCAAGTCGGTCGGGAATGCGGTTCAGGACATCGTCTGCGCGGCAGAAATTCTGTCGATCGCTGAGCGAGAAAGCCTCGGTCAGATCGTCGATATCTAGGGCGACCTTGCATTGGTAACCCTACGTGTGAGTTCTGAAATTGCGTCATTTCGGATTTGGAAACCGACCCGTGAGCGAGGGAATAGGTTGATTCAACAACGGTACCCCAGAACGCAGCGCGTAGTCCGGTTCGGTGGCCGGGGAATGGCTTCGAATCCCTTCGGCCGTCATTCCCTCGAAGGCGGGAATCCAGAAACCTAGGCTCGTCTGGGTGGCCGGGGTTGGACTGAGCGCAGCGAGGGAAACCCCGGTTTAACGAAGACGAAGTAGGCCGTAGTGTGCGTGCTTGCACACACAAATGACCTGAGCCGCAAAGCGCTAGCTTGCGGGCAAAATCAACGATGATTCACGCAGACCTAACTGATTCGACGCGCGGATTGGTTGAATTCAACGCGCGCTGTCGGTTCACTGATCGACACGGCCCGCGTGCTAGCGCACTGCGGCTCACATTTTCCGCACAAGACAGGGAGGTTTCTGTGAGCGCAACGGACGCTGATCAAACTGGGCCGCCCCCGTAGCTATTGCTACCTGGACCGACGATGTCGAGCAAGTTTGTACAACACGTGACCCAGCAAACACTCCAATTCAAGCCACCTCCGCCATCGAAACATCCTGTGTGACGCCGTCGACAATCCGAATCGTGCGCCGTGCGAATTCAGCCGTCTGCTGGTCGTGGGTAACGATGACAATTGTGCGACCGTCGCTGTGAAACTCCGCCAGATAGCTCATCACCTGTTGCCGCGTATCGTTGTCGAGATTTCCCGTCGGTTCGTCTGCGAGAATTACCTGTGGGTCGTTGGCGAGCGTGCGTGCCAATGCGACTCGCTGTTGTTGTCCTTGGCTCAGTTCCGCGGGCCGATGATTCACGCGGTCCGACAGCCCGACGCGATCCAATAGTTCCCGGGCGCGCTGCTGTTGCTGTTCAGCCGACTTGCCGGCCAGCATCAACGGGATCTGCACGTTTTCCAATGCCGTTAGCCACGAAACCAGATTGAACGATTGAAAGACGAAGCCGATTTTCTCTTTCCGGAGCGCCGTTCGCTGTTCGACCGTCAGGCTGTACAGCGACTTTCCGTCGAGCAAGACGGCCCCGGATGTTGGTGCCAACATCCCGCCGAGTACAGAGAGTAGGGTCGTTTTGCCGCTGCCGCTCGGACCGACAATGGCAACGAAATCGTTGTCCGGGATTTCGAGGTTGCAATCGTCAACGGCCGTCACAATGCCGCCGCGACGTTGGTACGTTTGTGTTACGAATCGAAGCTGATACATGACAGTCCCTCATCACGAGTTGGCGCAAGTCGTCGCATCTTTCTCGTTGTTTGCCGGGCTCAGGCTTCGTTAAAAACGAGGCATGGATCAAGACCGGCCGCCCGCCGGGCCGGAAATAGACTCGCAACGATCGCAACAATTGTTGCGGCACCCATTCCAATGCCGAGCAACTCTGGCATCGGCTGGACATCAACTCCCAAAAGTTGGGGCCCTAACACAGCTGCGAGAATTGTTCCAACAACGAAGCCACCGAGCCCGCCGGTCAAGCCGAGTAGCGTCGCTTTGCCAAGAAACATCCGCGTCACAAAACTGCGGCTGGCACCCAGCGCCATCAGCGTTCCAATTTCTTTTCGACGCTCGGTCACGTTGGAATACATCACACTCGCGATGCTGGCAGCACCCACGAGCAACAAGACCCCGAAGAACACCCATGACAGGCGTGCCATTAAACCATTGACGGCCACCTGCGTTTCGACAATTTGGGCGATGGTTACGATGCGCGTATCGGGCAGCTCGGACGACAGATCGGTAATCAGGCTCCCTGCCGCATCTTCGCAGCAGGCCATGATCTCGATAACGTTTACAACCGGACCGGCACCCGACAATTCCTGCACGCTATGCAAGTGAGCAAACAGACGACCATCGTCAATAGTTCCCGTCGAGGGCAGTACGCTAATCACCACAAAGTCCGTTCCCAGCAACGTTAGCTTGTCACCGATTTTTGCTTCCAACTTTTCGGCGACATCTCGGCCCAGGATCAACTCCCGATCGCCAAGTTCTTGAATGGTGCGTGTCGTTGCCAATGAATCAGGATTACTATCGGTGTTGAGGTTGGCAGTGGTCGTGCAACATCCGCGATCGCTGCCGACGGGGTTTGTTAGCATCGCCAAACCTTGCCAGGCTGTTTTGGCTTGAAACTCGCTGCGAGGAAGAATGCCGGTCAATGTCACGGGGGCTGAGTCGACCTCAGCTTCGACGCACAGTTTTGGTGCCAGATTCTGGACACCGGGCATCCGCGCCAGCGCCAATCGCGTTACATATTCCTCCGGCATGGTGTGTCCATGCATGTCCGACGCGTAGTAATCTTGCAAAGTGACATTCGGTGGAAGTACCAGAACGTTGGCTCCCAGCGATTCCATATCGCCGGCAATCTTCCGTTCGGAGAAAACCGTGATATTTTGAATCGCCACCAGTGCCGTCACTCCCAGCATGACCGCCGCCAAACTGGTTAACATCGGCGTCGGACGTTGCCAGAGTTCCTTCCAAATCATTGTTCGCAGCTTCATGGAGTCAATTCCTTATCGACCGGCAACGGCCAAACTCTCACATGTTTAGTGGTTGTGGAATTTGCAGTTTTCGTCGTCGCAGCATTTCCCAGCTGCTGCCAGCTTTTGGGCGAGTTGGACGTGCGTGACGTCCGACGCGAACACACCGATCATCACACCCGGGGGGGCCATCAAGACGATCGATCCCGCCTTTTGGTTCGTGGGAACACGCAGTTGACTCAAAAACTTCACTTCCTTGGGGTCGGTGCCCAGTACCGTGACAATCTCCGTACGATCCCGATAGTGTTCTTCCGCCTTAAACTGACGAACCCCGTTTGGAACTTCGGCTTCTAAAGTCGGCTGTGCACAAAGAGCCACAATCTTGTTTTCCTGTAAGGCCTTCAGACACCTGGCTTGTGTCGGTGATACGATGCAGGCCTCGAGCTGCTGCTCGGTGACACGTTGGGGCAACACGCTGCACACAGCACCGTTGGGAGCCAACACGGCAACGGCCGGCATGGGGAGCCGCGTTGCGTCGAACCGCTTGACCAATTCCTGCCCGGAGTTGTCACCCATTTTCACGGGAATAATGGCTACGTCTTCTCGTTCCGACAGCGTCGATGTCAACACGCGGTACATATTCTGTGTCGCCGCATCGTTGCTGCGGTAGAACATGATGAACGAAAACAGATTGTTCTGGGCGGCTTTAGTAACGGCTTGCTGCCCGAGTACTTCTGCGCGAGCCACTTGAGAGGATGCACACATCACGCATGTGATCGCGATAATGATGTGATGAGTTCTAATCCGTACCATTGCGTGAAATCCTTTCGAGCTACTAGAGCAATTGAAATCTGCGCAGCGGGCGAAGTTTTGCGTCATGTCTCCGCCAGGAAGTTCGCTGATGTCTATGTTTCTGTTTCTTTCGTCAATGTCGCTGATTGTTAAGTCGGGATTCAGGCCGAGCAGATCCCAATTCAATCGGCTCGAACAATTTGATCGAATCCTTCGCACTCAATTCGCTTCCACGGAATTCCTTGGTGGCGGCATTACTCGGAAATGCAACCGGAAGAACAGGCGATTTCAGTTCGTCAGTCGCCATGCCATGTCGCTCAGTGCCACGTGGTTCGCTGGGGCCAGACGGTGGCCTTGATTCATTCCGTTCGGCACCGTGGCTTGCATCCTCAGCAATACATTTGGCAGCGGCGTGACAGATCGTATCAACGCAGACCTAGCCAAGCCGATTCCTGAAGAACGAGCCTTCGCAGCAATCGGTTACCTGGCAACGTCGATAAATACAACTCTTGTGCATTTATCGGCCGACATAGACGTTATCGCCTGTTCGGTAGCGCTGATCGTCTTGACCGACAAATCCGTTACATCTTTTGGTCGCCAAATCGGCTTTGTCTGAAATTGGATTCAAGTCGATCAGTTCATGATCGCCGGTCGGTGATGGGTATCAGGTCGCCTCTGCGAACCGTGGCTCAAAAGACTTACGTGAGCACGCATCCGACAGAACCTCTGGTAACCCGACGCGTGAGAATGGCCGATGTTGACGCCGAACGTCTCCTACCGTCATTCCCGCGCAGGCGGGAATCCATGTTGCGTGCGTGCGTGCGTGCACGCACAGAGAAAAAGCTTTGGGTAACCCGACGCGTCAGCGAGGGAATTGGAGCTGTAGGAGTTGTAGCGTGCGTGCTTGCACGCACGAAGTAGTGAGCCGCAAAGCGCTAGCTTGCGGGCGAAAGGAAAGTAGGCCAGGTCCCGACCTGGCGCCCCGATCGCTCCGGCAAACGTGCTAAGGACTCCTTCAATTTTGCCTTCGCTGGCGCGTCAGGCTTAAATGCGCGATGTTGCGGGCAAGGCAAGTTCAAGCGAGCCGCTTCAAATTGGGAGGGCGAGGCTCCTGCCGAGCCGCCGAAGTTGCGAGGGTCTTGCGCTGTGCCTACTTGCACGCACAAAGTAGTGAAAAGTAGTGAGCCGCAAAGCGCTAGCTTGCGGGCCGATTCAGCGATGATTCACGCACATATCTCGTCAGCAACGTGG
>JANQRQ010000043.1 GCA_028284485.1 Planctomycetaceae bacterium
TTTCGGGTGCAATATGCTGCCATTCTGCTCATTCTGTCCGGTTTGCTGCTCTTGGCCCGGCAAATCAAGTGGGCCGCCGTGGCGATCATTATGCTCGCATTCAATTTGGCCTGCGTGCTTCCGGTATATATCGGAAACTCACCACAAAACGACAGCAATTTCGCACTGCGGACCGTACAGTTCAATGTTTATGCGCATAACCGCAACCGCCAGGAAGTGCTCGATTTCCTGAAAGAAGCCAACGCGGACGTGATATTGCTGCTGGAAGTGACGCCGGATTGGGAAATCGATTTGGAACCACTCTCCGAAGATTTCCCATTTTCCTGCATCGAGGCACAGAAAGGCAATTTCGGAATTGCTTTGTTCAGCCGCTTTCCACTGATCGATACAGTTACGCTTGCGGGACCGAGTCGGTCATTTCTCACGGATGTGGAAGTCGGCGACCGCCGGATCACGGTTATTGGAACGCATCCATGGCCGCCGCGTTCCGTCGAGATGGCTCGCGGTCGCAATGATCAATTGCAGGAACTTGCCGCGCTGGCCGCCAACGAATCCGATCCCGTTATTTTGATGGGAGACTTAAACATTACTCCCTGGTCGCCCTATTTCGGCAACTTGTTGCAGGAATCCAAGCTGAAAGATAGCCGCGTCGGATTCGGTATTCATCCCACTTGGCCGTCGTTCCTCGCTACGATGCGAATACCGATTGATCACTGCCTGGTTTCGCAGTCGATCGACGTGAAGAATCGGCATGTCGGGCCGGACCTTGGCTCTGACCATTACCCGGTCATTTGCGAATTGGCAATTCCGGCAGCCGAGTGAGGAACGACTGAATTGAGTGCGGTTGACGATTTTCGTCACGCGCCGTTTCGGTCACTCAGAAGCGTCGAGATAATTCTGATAGACGCCCGCCACGTCGGCCGACTTTGTGTCTCCGGCATGCAGGTACAAACCGTACCGCAGTCGGAGATTCTCGCCCGGCTTGAGACTCACCAGCTTGGCCGGCTCTTCTCCTTTGGTGTATGCCTCTTCGCCGAAGGGGCTGATCGAGAACAACCCGTAGTTTCGCACATGGTACCGGCTGCGGCGGAAGTTTCCGGGATGGTCGAAGATCGCCATGCCGAATGTCTTTCCATCAACCTCGCCGTAGTAATCGATCCAATCGGAATGTCGACCCCAGCAGTCAGCCGTGCCGGTCACTCCTTCAGCGTTAACCACATGGCCGCCTTCCTTTTCACGCATCGAGTTCACCATGCGAATGCCGAACAATCCCTCTTTCGTATCACCGAATGTTGTCCCCGCTTCACCCGCTGAAAATGTAATGTCATAAATAAACAGGCGATTGGCAAAGATGCTAATGGTCGTGGTTTCGACAACGGCCGGCTTGCCGTCATCCTGCAGCCAGTGGTTGACCACCTTCAGCTTGGCGGGATTTCCTTGGGCCACAATTGGTTCAGCCGAAACGTTGACGATCTTTCCTTTTTCGGCCCAAAAGTCGACGTCGTTGACCTTGTCGATTGCCAACCAGATTCCTTTGTGGTGCTGGTGGTCTTCCGGATCTTTCAAAGGGCGGGTCAGAATCGTCTCACCAGGTCCGCGTGCCGGTGAAAAGAACGGTTTGGGTAATTCCGATGATGTGTTGTACTGCGTGAATTTCTCGCCGCCAATCTTCACCACGACTTTGTCGTCCTTGGCTGTCAGTTTGACAGTTGCGTCCGCTGCCGGAAGATTCCCAACCAAAAGCAAAACGGCGACAAAACTCAGTAGCATCTTCTTCATCGGAAGCCCTCGGTTCGTACGGGGTTTCGGGTCATTAGTTGAATCGATTCGCTACTCTATTGTGCCCCCGTTTATTCTTGCAGTCGAGTCAAAAGGTGGTTAAAAGCAGACCGCTGAGAAATCCACATTTCACATCGACTCCCTCGGGACACATCGCTGATGGATGAAAAAATCCCATTGATCAAACCGTATCCACCTCGAGCGCGCGGCACTCGAGGATCCGCTTCGAGAGAGATGCCCGCCAACGATTGGGAGATCGGTGTGTTCGGCGAATTGACCGAGAAGCAGCCGGATGTTTTTCAGCCACTCGTTGAAGTGCCGAGAAACAGCCACGGCACGATTTACTTCGATTCTTGCGGGGGAAATACCTATGTCGGACTGGCGTTGGCAACTTTGATTCGCTTGCGGGGAATTCGTGCGACCGGTGTCGTTTGTGGAGAATGCTCATCGGCGGCGCTGTTGCCTTTCGCTGCTTGCCAACGGAGGTTCGTCACGTCGCATGCGACGTTGCTATTTCATCCCATGCGCTGGCAAAGCGAGGAAGAGGTGCGGCTGGAAGAAGCCGCCGAATGGGCCCGCTACTTTAAGGTGTTGGAAGAAGATTTGGACGAATTGCTCGCGCGGTTGTTCGATCATCCACTGGAGCAACTTCGCGAGTGGATTCGACCGGGACGGTTTGTCACCGGGAAGGAATTCGTCGAGGCGGGGTTGGCCAACATGGTCGATCTGTTTTCCGGCGATTTGAAAGCCCAGATCGCGAAGGCGAACAGTCAGTAGAACCGAGTTATTCAACAATCCGTGGCGATAATTGGCAATGTTCGATTAGAAAACGGAGCGTCGCTATCCAGTTCAAAACAGCGAGTATTGAAGCCTGACGCGCTAGCGAAGGCAGCACCGGTGGAATCCTTCGCTCGCGCTTCAGGCTTGGATCGTTCGGGGTAAAGTCTCATCAATAACTCGGTATGCGCCCCGCTTACTTGTAGTGATATTGCTATGGATCGACCACGGGTATCCCGATGGCGTTAAGCGTGCGGGCAGCGATGGACCGCACGTACGATCGATTGTCGTCAAGCAGTTCCGTGAGGCGGTCTTTGGCCTCAAATGCCGGTGGTTGCATCGCGATGAGTTCTCGATAAGCGCGGATGCGAATCTGACGATCGGTGTCTGTTAGCAACAACACAAATACCGGGATCAAGGTCGCACGATCTTGAGATTGCGACCACAATGTTTCCGCGGCGGTGATCCGCACGTTGGCTTCCGGATCCTCGAGGGCATTTTGGAGCGCGGCAATTGTTTTCGGGGAGACCTCGCCAATGTTGGCTAGTCCCCAAGCGGATCGCCAGCGCAACTCGACATCATCATCCGCCAGGAAGTGGACCAGTGCCTGTTCGCCGCGCCCGCCGATATTCCCCAACGCCAATGCAGCCTGATCCCGGACCGATGCCGACTCGTCAATCACCAGCACCTCCGCGAGCGCCGGTACGGCAATATCTCCTGCCGGTCCCATGAGCCCCAAAGTGACGACCGACGCACGTCTAATTCGTTCGTTGGCTGAGCGTGAATTGCTGATTAGCGCGGGAATCGCCGGAGCGGCGGCCGGTCCCACCAAACCGATCGCTTCGGTCGCCAGAATACGGGTTTCGTCACCGGAGACTTGGCTTGATTCCGGCCCGTGGTCTACTTCCAACAATTGAATCAGCTTTGGAATGGCCGCCTGATGAGACGCCCCAATCTGCCCCAAGGCTTCGATTGCAACGTAGCGTTCTTCCAAAGGGTATCGAGGATCGTCCAAGTACTTGACGAGTTGCGGTGTCGCATCGGCTGCTTCGGCGCCCATCAGCGAGAGCGCCTTGACGGCCCATCCGTGCGTGTGGTGATCCGAGTTTTGGTCAATGAGTTCCAGCAGAACAGGAATAGCCGACTTCGCCGGCCGACCGATTCGGCCCAGAGTTAACGCGGCCAGCTGCCGGCTGATTGGGGATGCGTCTTGATCTTTGACGATCGCCAGCAGACCGGGCACGATGTTGCCGATGTCGGGCGAGTTAAAGTCGACGTTCTTGATTCTTTCCTGCCATTGTGTGATTGTGAGGCCGTCGTATCGTTTTCTGTCGGGCTCGTGTTGCCGACTGATCTCGCAGGTCGCAAGAACCCGTCGGCCGTCCGCGTGGCGGCCTTCGCCGGCCAGTACCATTGCGGCGGCCGCTGGGATGAGCAGAATGCCGATAAGGTGCAGCCTCCAACCTCTGAGGGTGGGGCTCCCGCAGAGTCGAGAAACCATTGTGGTAAGAGTCGGACGCTTGTCCCCTCGGAGTAATTCCAAATTGCGGTTTTTTGTGGTGATTTTGCCGGTGATAGATCGATGCAGGGTGCTACTGCTGGCTTGTCCAGCAGTGCGATACGAGAACATCAACTCGTCAGGCGGTGATTGACGCAGCACGGCATCAACCAGCGGTGAATTCCCACAGGAAGCTCGTCCATCCAATAGTCTATGATCGTTTACCAGCATTCGTACCGCTCAGCCGCAGTCATGCAGCATTCACCAACAGTGCAATCAACTTCTGTGGGATCTAATCCACATTGCTATTTTACGAAACAGACACTTCGCCTGCGTACCACAAATGTCTGCCCTTCCGAGGATCCGAGCGAATCGGTCATAATGAAGCAGAATACGCAGGGCTATACGGATCGGCCCCGTCATATCTGCGGATCCGATTGAATTTGCGTCCAACACGACTCTTTTCATTTCGGACGGCTGATGCATATCGGAATCGATTTTGATAACACGATCGTCTGCTACGACGGCCTGTTCCATCGTGTCGCCGTTGAACGCGGACTTGTTCCCCGAAGTTGCAACGTCGACAAAACTGCGATTCGCGACTATTTACGGCAGCAGAACCAAGAGGAGCGTTGGACCGAATTGCAAGGATATGTGTACGGCGTTGCCATCGTTGACGCTGCGCCTTTTCAAGGCGTAAAGGAATTCTTCGTCGATTGCCGCCAAAACGACATTCCGGTTACGATCATCAGTCATCGCACTCGCACACCGTTTGCCGGTCCGGCATTTGACCTCCATCAAGCGGCCTACGACTGGCTTGATGCGCATGGTTTTCACTCCGCCGATGGAATTGCACTGTCTGCTGACCGGGTTTACTTCGAGGAAACCAAACAAGCCAAACTGGAACGGATCGCCTCTTCCAGCTGCACGCACTTTATCGATGATTTGCCAGAGTTTCTGTCGGAGGCCTCGTTTCCTGCAAATGTCCAGCGCATCTTGTTCGATAATGCCGCAGTGCAGGACGGGTCGCACCCGTTTCCCGCACTGCCGACCTGGCCCGCAATTGGCAAGTATCTGTGGGAAGGCGGCACGACGTGACCATTGATTCTCATTTGATCGCCGCCATCAATCAGCTGCTACAGCGGGCGTCATTGCCGCATGCGTCCGAATTCGCCCGCGTGAGAGGTGGAGCCAATAACCGAGTTTTTCGGATCCGCTCGGCAGATTCCACGTTGCTGCTGAAACGTTACTTTCAGCATTCCGACGACCAACGCAACCGGCTGCAAGCGGAGTTTTCGTTCGGTCAATTTGCATGGCAACGGGGGCTGCGGCAATTACCGCAACCAATTGCGGCGGATGCACCGAACGGTTTGGCACTGTACGAATTCATCGATGGACGAAAAATTGACTCGGCTGAGCTCAACGACCGGTACGTCGCCGCGGCAGCCGAGTTCGTTTCACAACTCAATCAACACCGAAACCACCCGGACGCTGCCGACCTGTCGAACGCTTCGGAAGCCTGTTTTTCCATAGCCGAACACATCGAATGCCTCGAAACGCGAATCGCGCAGCTGGAGCAGATATCGACCAACTCGCCAGAAGAGCAAGCATTGAGCGAATTTGTCAGCGGATCGTTGCGGCTTGCGTTCGAGTCGATCGCGTCAACCATCCCCCGCCGAATCGGTAATTCGGTCGGCGATCGATTGCCAGACACCGAGCGAGTTCTTTCTCCTTCCGACTTCGGATTTCACAACGCACTAGTCACCGACGACGAGGAGATCAAGTTTTTCGATTTTGAATATGCCGGTTGGGACGACCCGGCCAAACTGGTCTGCGACTTCTTCTGTCAGATTGAGGTTCCTGTTTCTCATCGCTATTTGAAAGATTTTGTCGATTCACTCGCGGGGCTGGCCAATTCCGAAGAACTGTACAGACGCGTTGAGATGCTTCTCCCAGTGTATCGACTCAAATGGTGCTGCATTTTGCTCAATGAGTTCCTGCCGACATCGTCGGCACGTCGGCAATTCAGTGGCGGTGCATCTGACCTCGGCGGTCAAAGAATGGAGCAGCTTGAGAAAGCACGCGCCATGTTTCAGCAGATCGACATTCCTGATTGACCCGTATGTTTCGCCGGCTGAGCCAACCAATTGCGGCTACGCGGTTCGCTGAGTTATCATCCCGTGACCCGGATCAAAAACCTGATGCAAAAGATCGGCGGGAGGGCGAAGCTCCTGCTGAGCCATACCTGATGCTGATTTCAACTTTCGTTCAACATGTAGAATGCACCAGCGTGAAGACGCTACAGATGCCGCTGAATCTATAAAAATGTCTCAGACCGTTAAAACAGTTGTCCTCGGTGCGAATTCCTTTTCCGGCCAGGATTTTGTTGATCTTCTGCTCGATGACGAATCGAACGAGGTCATCGGCGTGAGTCGTTCTGCCGAGCGGTCGTCGCTGTTTTTGCGATATCGGCTGCGGGGAGATCTCTCGCGGTACAAGTACCACCAGCTCGACTTGAACAACGACATGCCGGCGCTTTTGGAATTACTCGATCGTGAACGACCGGCACGCATCGTCAATTTCGCGGCGCAAAGCGAAGTCGCGCCGAGCTGGGAAAATCCGGACCACTGGTTCGAAACGAACACGGTCGCTTTGTCCCGTTTGGTCAATCACTTGCGACAGCGGGAATATCTCGAGCGCTACTTGCATATCTCGTCACCCGAAGTTTATGGGACCTGTGAAGGAACGATCGACGAATCGGCACCCATCAATCCCAGTACGCCGTACGCCGCTTCCAAAGCGGCCGCGGATTTGCTCCTGGAAACATACCGTCGCCAATTCGGATTTCCACTCGTCACGGTACGGGCAACGAACGTGTACGGTGCGCGTCAGCAATTGTTCAAAATTATTCCGCGGTCGGTCATCAACATCAAATCGGGTAAGATCATCGAACTGCACGGAGGCGGAAAAGCGGTCAAATCGTATATTCATATTCGCGATGTCTCGCGGGGAGAACTGGCGATTTTGGAAAAGGGACAACTCGGTGAGATTTACCATCTCTCACCTCCAGCGGGAATTGCTGTGCGTGACGTCGTCCGCGGAATTGCCGAGCGGATGGGCCGACAGCTCGATGACGTCGCTGTCGCGGTTGATGAACGCCCCGGTCAGGATGCGGCTTACGTCATCGATTCGACGCGTGCCCGGCAGGAGCTTGGTTGGGAGCCTGTGGTCACATTCGATGAGGGTATTGGCGAAGTAATCGACTGGGTCGACGATTACTGGGACGAAATTCAGCAACAATCGCTACAGTATGAACACAAGCCGTAAGCAACATACGAGAGTATTATGGACGAGACCCGCGAGCCCCAATACCAGAACTGTGTGGAGATTCGGGATCAGTTCGGCCTGACGCCGCTCGGGTTGATGAGCAATCAAACCTGGCGTGATGATCCACGGCGTTTGCTGTTCGTTATGTCGCGATACAAGTTCGTTTCCAAGATGCTCAGCGGTTTAGGCAGCGTCCTCGAAGTCGGTTGCGCCGACGCGTTCGGCACGCGGATAGTGCTACAGGAAGTCGATTCGGTGACGGCGGTTGATTTCGATCCCGTTTTCGTCCGCGATGTGAACGACCGCCAGGATGCGAAATGGCCGATTGAATGCCGCGAGCACGATATCCTCGACGGCCCGGTCGAAGGCCCTTTCGACGCTTCCTATTCGCTCGATGTGATCGAACATATCACGCCCGCCGATGAGGATCGATTTGTGTCGCACATGGCCCAATCGGTTTCAGCGGAAGGAGTGGTTATTATCGGGTCCCCTTCGCTGGAATCCCAACAGCATGCATCGCCTCCGAGCAAAGCGGGACACGTGAATTGTAAGTCGGGTGTGGAATTCAAAGAGTTAATGCAGCGTCACTTTCACAACGTCTTTCTGTTTTCCATGAACGACGAAGTTGTGCATACCGGCTATGCGCCGATGGCACATTATCTGTTGACCGTTTCCTGTCAAAAGAAATCGAACAGCTGATGCCGTACGTCGATTTTGTCAGTGTGATTCACAAATCCACTTCCCGCGACTACCTGGGGCGTGTTACTTCGCACGACAAAGCGGAATGTGCGGAGGTCGCCCTCAAATGGGATGTAGACTACTGGGACGGTGCACGGCACCACGGGTATGGCGGCTTTCGGTACGACGGCCGTTGGAATCCAGTTGCGGAGAAAATGGCCGAGCATTACAACCTGCCGGCTGACGCCCGTATTCTCGACGTCGGCTGCGGCAAGGCGTTTTTGTTGTATGAATTTACCCAAGTCTTGCCTGATGCGCGAGTCACCGGCCTCGACGTATCGCATTACGGATTAGAGCACGCCAAGGAAGAGATTCGCCCGCAGCTGGTCGAAGGGCACGCTTCGGAATTGCCATTTGCTGATGACGCATTCGATTTAGTCTTTTCGATCAATACGCTGCACAACCTGTACAACTACGAGTTATGGGCGGCTCTGCGTGAGATCGAGCGCGTGTCGCGCGGCGCGAAGTACCTCACGGTCGAGTCGTACCGCAACGAACGCGAAAAAATGAATCTGCTTTATTGGCAGCTGACTTGCCGATCGTTTTATGCGACTGCCGAATGGGAATGGGTCTTCCAGCAAGCGGGCTACACGGGCGATTACTCGTTTATCTTTTTTGAGTGACGTCGGTGCTTACAATCGGGTTGTTTGCCTCCGCAGAATGACTCAATCCAAGGTCCGTCGCTCACGCGTCGGGTTACTATGAAAGAGTATTTGCCACTCCAAAAGTCGTGTGGCCGATTTTGCCTACTCATTCCTGCGCTTGGAAGACCTTTGGTGAGCGTCGTCCGGGGGCGCGCTCGCCGCTGACGAGTACCCAGCGATCATTCCAACGCGTCATCGGCAGTGTGACCCGCGACGCGCCGGTCGGCAACTTTCCTGCCGAATGCCACGAATTGTCCTGCGTATCGAAAGCCAGAATTTCTTCATTGAAACCAGGATGCTCGTCCGGACCGAGCGCTGCGAACGATCCGTCGACTCCGCCCGGCACGAGGATATACCGCCCCCCGGCCACAATCGCCGGATTGGCAGAGGCGCACATTGGCCTTGGCGAGTCCGGAAGCCGCTGCCATCTCCCCGGCCTATCTCCCGTTGTCGTGGTGTAGCGATAGGCATCCCGCATGTAGGGGATAATCCGTTTCGGAAGTCCTTGATCATCGGCCACCAATTGGATGCCGCTGAACATGAACAAGTTACCGCCCACCGCGGCGACAACCGCCTGATGCCGCTCGGGACCGGGCCAAGCCGGCAATTCCTTCCAATTCGTGGGGTCTTCGAGATCGAGCGCCCAGAAGGTATGCATCGCAGCAGTTGCGGTCGGCGCATCAATGCCGCCGGCGATGTATAACGTCGACCCCAGAAGTGTCCCGCCCGCATGTGCGCAAGGACGCGGCAACGAAGGCAGTTGTTCGATGATGACATCGTCACCTTCCATTCGCATCAAAAAGCAGTCGGAAAAATGGCGTGTGCCGTCATCCCCGCCCACGCAGATCACCGCATCGTTCCACGTGGCCGAGATTCCATATGCCAAGCGGCTCGGTAATTTCGTCGCAGCTTTCCGCCACGATCCATCCGGGGCATCGAGCAGGTAAATCGTGTCGTACCACACCTTGGCTCCACCATCCCAAGGGGGCTTCTCGGGAAAATTGGCCCCGCCGGCAGCGATCAATGTCCCATGACTGATCCCGGCGAACATACCGGCAAACCCTTCGTCATCGGGCAGGGGAGGCAGTTCGTTCCACGTCAGTTCGGGAGGTTCGGCGGATAGATACGGCGGTGCCGCAATGTTCGCGGAAATGGCAATCACAAACAAAATTCGATTCAACATTTTTCTCGATCTAATCGGATTTGTTTTGGTGGATTCAAATCTTTGATAGAAAGTGTGCCACTGCTTGCTGGCCAAGCAGTGCGGATGGCGGAAAGGCGTCCCATTGGAATGGTGATTGTAAGGTCTCAGTATCTCCCCATCGGGCACGGCCAACAAGTAGGCCGTGGCACACTACACGCATTCATAAACCTTGTATCCTTTCGAATTCCCTGTCGATGTGTGCCACTGCTTGCTGGCCAAGCAGTGCGGATGGCGGAAAGGCGTCCCATTGGAATGGTGATCGTAAGGTCTCAGTATCTCCCCATCGGACACGGCAACACGTTGGGCGTGGCACACCGCACTCGCCAAGCAAATGGCAGCCGTGGGGTCGAACCAAGGTTTGCCCGATCACGCTTCGACGGTCACCGGAACCGACTCAATGTCGTTGCGGCCTGATTTGAGGAACGGTCGGGGCATTGGTTGTGCAATGCCGTTGGCATCGATCGAGCGGCACCGTAGGTCATATTTCCCTGGAGGCACATCGGTTAGTAGCGTCGCCCAATGCACGATGGCATAACGCAACGGCCATTCCATCGGCACTCCCGAAGAGTCGAATTGATGCAACGGCCTCGCACCTGGTTCTTCGGTGTACCCGCTGCCCCACGAAGTTGGCGGTGGTAGCATTTCGGCGTCCTTCCAATCAGCCGTTTCGAAGTAGCGGTCTTCGCGTGGCCACTCCTGGTCTTTGGGGTGCAACCAGTACTGCACCTTTTTCAATCCGGACATACCGACTTGTGCCAAGCCGGTAATCGGGATCGGCTCGCCGACGCGTACCGATTCAGGAGGTTTGGTGATAAACCGGGCCATGGTCTTCATATGGCTGTCGATGTCATTCTTTTTGAGCGCGTAGGTATCATTGGCCTGGTACTTATCCGTCAGCACGACTCGCTTGAGCCATTTGATCGACTTGAAGCCGTACGCCTCGGGTACGACGATCCGGACCGGCGCTCCACGGTTCTTTGACAAAAACTGCCCGTTCATCTTGTAGCAGAGTATGACCGGCGGAATTCCGGGAGGCGATTCCAGCACGCGGCCGATCGGCAGCGAGCTTTGAAACAACTGATCAGGATCTTCGTTGTGATAGCCGTAGTAGTACACGCGGCGTATCGCGTCGGATGGCTCGGTTTTCCAGATGACGGTACTCAGCGGAACTCCTTCCCACAGTCCGGTCCCCAATGGTGGACCGATGTTGTTGCAGCTCATCACTTTCAAAAAGCGGACGGCATGCTCTTCAGCCAGTTCCATCAAGTCGTTCCACTTGAATGTCGTGTCCTCTTCACGCGACATGGGCCGACGTACGCGGGGATTCGTTTCCGGATCGGGAACTACTTCCAGCTCCCAGGTTTCCTGGTCTAACCCCGCCGCACGCCATTCCTCGTCCGGAAGTTTCGCCGGCACGGGGTTGCCGCGACCGACATTACGAAAGTCTTCGTCGGGCGTGAGGTATTCCAATTGCGCGATCGCTTCGCGAAGCGCGTCCGGGGACGTTTCCGTCGCCGCTCGGACCCGTGCTGTGCTCAGGGCGGCGACTCCCGCTGCTCCCAAACCGAGGAAGTAACGCCGGGTAACAAAACGATGATCATCGGACATTAACTGAAAATGGTTCATGCTAGACCCCGTCTAAAGCGTATGACGCTGACTTGTGGCCGCGACAATCGCGTTTTGTACTTCCGTTGCTGGCTCCCACGAGCCAGAGATGACCCCGAGAAAGAGTATATCGCTCTAGGTTTACTGTTGCGTCTGACGCTCAGTAATCTGCGTCGAAAACGACTCGAAAGGCGCTACATCAATTTCGGACACGCTCTAGCGGCTCACCTCATTGCTTGGAGCGTGCGACCGTTTTTGATGGATAAGAAAATCCATACGCATGTTGGATGTTGATATTCTAACCAATTCGCGACCACGACAACCACTATTGTTTCGCTGCATCGGCGTCGTCCGTCGTTGAAATGGCCTCCGCCAGAATCTCGCCAAATTCATCGAGGGCCGACATTTTTGCCGCTAACTCGCGCTTGGCGAACACGCGCACACGTTTAACGTAATCGTCGAACTGCCGGTGGGCCAACGCGTCGACAACCGGCGACACTTCGTGCAGCGGGCGATAAACTTCTTCCTTGGGAAAGTAAATGTCGACACGAAACTCCACTTCGCGATGCGGCGGTGGAGCATCAACCAGCAGGTCGGTCGGTCGCACTTCAATTCCGAGGCGCGATGTAAGCAGTTCCGCCAGCGCCGTCCCGCAATTCACCAAAAACGTGTAGGACCTGCGAGCCAGCCGCTCGTACACTTCAGATTGTTGATAGTGACTGAATTCCGCAACGCGTTTGTACAGATTCCGCGTTGGGCCAAAAATTCCCTCCACCAATTGCTCGGAATCTGTGCCTCGCGCCTCTCGCCGCAAAGCCGCGATGGTGTCCGCCTCGGTTTGTTGAAAGAAGTCGACCAGGTTCAATTGCCGATGCAAGTCGTAAAAGGCACGTGCGAACATGCTGGTTGCCGAGCGCACGGCGTGATGCCAATAGACTTCGCTAAACATCACATAACGGGCAAAGACCATGAGTTCAGCCGCCGTCTTTCCCTTGGAACTGATGGCGATTCCATCCCCCGCTTCGTTGAGCAGCATCGACTGGATCAAGCGATTCTTGTCGAAGTTGCGCCCATACGGCACGCCGCAATGCAAACTGTCCCGTTCGAGGTAATCCATTTTGTCGATATCAATCGGGCCGGAAAGAATCGAGCGCACCAACCGCAGCGGTGGGGAATCGGTGCGGGCCACTAACACGTCGAGGACCTCTTCCGGTTCGACATGCCATTCGTTTCGCAAGACTCGGGCAAGTTCGCGGTTGTCTGCCAGGAATGCAGCTGCGTGCGCCTCGTGTGGGGGCAATTCGGCCAGCGCCATGTCTTCAATCGGATGGCAGTAAGGCCAATGTCCTAAATCGTGAAGCAGCGCAGACGCCATGAGGACTTCGGCCAGATGGCTGTCGACAAGATCGTGAAATCGTGGATCGCGGCCGAGCTGCCACAGGTAGCGCAGTGCATTGTGAAATACCCCCAACGCATGCTCGAATCGTGTGTGAGTGGCCCCTGGATAAATCTTCGAGGCCAGCCCCAACTGCGAAATATGCCCTAACCTCTGAAACTCGGCCGTGTCGACCAGAGCGCGCACGCGTGGTGTAAACGGCACATCCTGCTCCATGGGAATGCGCACCAGGCCGCGACCCGCCTCCAGGTTCGCCAGTTCGAGAATCTCGCTATAGGGGTGTGGCATGTCAGAACTGTCTACAGCGTATTACGCTGACTTGTGGCCGCGACGATGGCGTTTTGTTAAATGATCGCTAACTTCCACGAGCCAGAAACGCCCACAAGAAAAAGTAAATCGCTCTACGAGCAGTTTCAAAACCCTCTGATGCGTCTTGCTCAAGCTAAAATAGTTGATTCGATAACGAGCACAACCGGGTTTTGAAACGAGGTCTATGTATTGGCGTAATCCTCCGACCGTTCCCGTCCCGGGCCGATTTTTCGGCGTAATCGCTGCGGTGGACAGCCGTTTTCGGCACAGCGGACAGGTCTCTCTCGCATTAAATCGGCTACGTCCGTTAAAGTCGAGGGTACTGCACATCGTCGCAGCACTGTTCCGCTGTTGCGTGTCAAAACAATAGAAAAACCACGCATGCCTGCTACTACGACTCAATCGGGCCATGGCTTCCAGAGAATTGTCTGGGCGCTTGCCTGCGTGGTGGCAGGTTCGTTCAGCCAGACATTGCTGTGGCAATCAATTTTAGAATCATCCCAGGCCGCGACAGCTGTTATCAGCCAAGGGCTCTGGCTGCAAATCGTCGAGGGGCTGAACGGTCAAATAACTGTCGCAGCCGGCGGGAATCCTCTGGCGGAGATTTCCACGACAAAATTGTTTCTGGCGATTTTAATCCCCGCGATCGTTTGTTGGTTTGCGGGCGCCGCTTGGCTGAAATGGCGCCAGCAAACAAGTTGGAGCCGCGTGTTGGGTGACTGGGGCGTAGCCGGTTTCTCCTGGTGGGTGGTAGCCATCGTTCCAGTAATCTTGCAGACTGCGGCGCTGTTGTGTGGGACTTCGGAAGTTGCTGCGACGGTCGGCTCGACCTTTCTCATGTGGGAGACGATTGCGCTCGCCGGCTGGTTGGCGACTTTTCTTTCAATGTCTTTCCGTGAAGAGTCACTTGTCGCGGGAAATCAGCGCACACCACTTTTGCTATGGGGCATGGTTGGGCTGTACACCGCCGTTTTCGGCGTGATGAATTGGCGGCTTTATGAAGGGTTGTGGATCCCTCACGGCGATTCAGCCATGTACGAGGAACATCTGTGGAACATGGTCCACGGCAAAGGATTCCGCAGCTACCTCGATCAGGGGTTGTTTTTGGGAGAGCACATCCAGTTCATTCATGTGTTTCTATTGCCGATCTATTTGCTGCGCCCGGAACATACGACTCTTGAAATCTGCGAATCGTTCGCGTTGGCGGTCGGGGCCCTGCCCATATTCTGGATGACACAGCGGCATACCGAATCGCGTAGGTTGGCATTGTTGGTCGCGGCAGCTTATTTGCTGTATGTGCCGATGCATTTTCTCGACATCGCCATCGATTGGAAGACATTCCGTCCGACCAGTTTTGGCGTGCCGGTTCTTTTGTTTGCCCTCGACCAGCTCGAGCGACGGCGCTACAAGACGATGGGATTATTGTTCGTTTTAGCGCTTACCGCCAAAGAGGATTATGCGATCGTCATCGCCCCTGTCGGTCTGTGGATCGCTTGCTGTTCGAAAGTGGAACCTACATCGGACGGGCGAGGCTCTCGTCGAGCCGAATTACTCACCGGATTCGGTTGGGCGGTCGGAAGTACGCTCTACTTGATTGTCGCCGTCGCCGTTTTGATTCCCTTATTCCGGAGCGGCGAAGAGGTGCACTACACCGGATACTTTGCCGCCCTGGGAAGCTCTCCTGGTGAAATCGTCGAAACCGTCTTCACACGCCCTGGGTTGATATTCGGCAAGTTGTTTGCGTTGCAGACGTTGTTTTACGCAATGGCGCTTTTGTTGCCGATCGGTTTCTTGCCTTGTTGGTCTCTGACAAGATTGGCGGTCGCGTTACCGATGTTTGGAATGCTGTCATTGGTCGAGCTTTCCGATCAGACCGCATTGATCCCGTTTCATCATTTTCATGCCCCGCTCGTCCCGGTCATCTTTTGGGCTGCCGCCGCAGGATTGGCAAACGTCGGTCGCTTGTATTCCAAGAATGACACAGCAACAGTTAACGAGAGCAGTCCACCGACTCGTCGCCGATTTGCCGCCGCTTGGGCCTGCTCGGCGGCATTGGTTTCCGGTCTGTTTATCGGAATGAGCCCGGTCGGAATTGGGTTTTGGGATTCGAATTCTGCATTCTATTGGCAGTCCCGCTATGTTCCCGGTCGGCGAGCGGAATTGTTCCCTGCCATCGTTGCTGAAATCCCGGTTGAGGCCCGCGTTGCGTCCACCGATTTCGTCCATCCACGATTTACGCATCACGAACGTTCCTACGACTACAGCAACTACGCTCGCAAAGTCAGCGGCTATGAATTAAAGGTGCCGGATGATACGGACTATATCGTGATCGATACTCAGCATCCCTACAGTGAAATCAAAACCCCCGATCAAATTCGTGAATACCGTGAGCAACCGGACCAATGGGAACTGCTTCCCGACGAAACGGAAGGTTATTTCATCGTCTTGAAGCGAGTCCTTGAAGATAATGAGTGATGAAAGTGCTATCGAAGTCTTGCGATACCGATCTCCGAAGTTCGCGGTGTGCAGCGGGTCGATGAGTCATTGATGAACAGTATCCTCAATAGTTCTCTCGCGAAGGCGCGGAGCCGCGAAGGCAAGTATGTGATTGACGTCGTTGTAAAACTCTTTGCGCCTTAGCGACTTCGCGTGATAGTTCATTTCGAACATTCATGACGTTATATACTCGGTGATCTTCGTAATGAATTAAATCGAACAATCGATGTGCAGTTTCCTCCAACATCAAGTGGCGTCGAATCGTATGAAATGTCTCCGCTCGATGGCTAACCTCAGAATGCCGAATTGATGGCGTACTTTCTGCATTACTCTACGAATTATCTGGTGGGCATGGGCCTGTGGCTCTTGCTGGGCATGGCGACGTTCGTCTTTTTGTTGAAACGTCGCCGCCGATGGAGCCGATTTCCCAAACGCCGCACGCTGGTCAATCTTGGGCTGTCGTTGTGGATGTTTTTGGCAGCTCTCACCGCGGTCGAGTTGTACTTTGCATTCCTGTACGATACGACCGATTCGTTCAACATGACGAACGTTTCGAAGAAGTGGTTCGATATTCATGTCGAGCCGCAGAAACGCCGGCTGGTTTTCGATGACGACATTTACCTCGACTATCGCGACGACGAGGACGTCCCCAAGTCGGTTGGCCCGGGGCAGGAGCACATCTGCTTTATCGGCGACAGCTTCACATTCGCGCAGGGTGTTCGCGAAGTTTCAGACCGTTTCAGCAACATGATTCGCGCGGAATTGGAAGCCAAGCATCCCAGCCGATACCTCGTTTCCAATTTGGCCGATGCCGGCCGCGATTTGCATTGGGTGGAACTGCTCGTCAAGACTCTGTTCAAAAACGGTTATGACATCAACACGGTGGTCTATGTCGTCTGTCTGAACGACATCGAAACCTTTCACGAAAGGCACCGGACCTATTACCAGGACTTCGGTGCGCGCACACATGCCCCGTCGTTCTTTTTGTTTCGCGACACGTATTTCTTCAACCTGGTTTACTTTCGCGCGCGGCAGTTCGCGTCCCCTGAAGTAAAAGGTTATTACTCCTTCGTTCAGGAATACTACGACAGCGAGCCCTGGCAACGCATGCAGGCGAAGCTTTTGGATGTCCACCGACTTTGCGAGCAAAACGATTCGGAGCTGCGCATCGTCGTCTTTCCGTTTCTGCACAACCTGGGACCCGACTACCCGTTCCATCAGGCGCACCAGCAGTTTGTCGATTTCTGCCGGGAGTCTGAGATTCCGGTTGTCGATTTGGAACCGGTCCTCACGCCACATCGTGACGAAGGGTTGATGGTCAATCGGTTCGACGCGCACCCGAATGAGTTAGCACACCGCTTGGCAGCCGACGCAATCCGCGACCAACTGCTCGCGGACAAGTTCGCAGCTCCGCCGCAGACTGAAACGTCCGAGCCGAAGGCGATAGATTCCTTCGCGACGGAATCCGATTCAAACGATTCCAACCCGAACGATTAGCGCGGTCTGTCATTCACCGCGTTTTCGTGATTCCCGCGGTGCCGCACGCGAATCGATTCATCGCTTCGCCCACCGATTCATGTCATTCCCGCGCAGGCGGGAATCCAGGGAGTGCTATGATTCGGGTACGTTGCGTTCCCAGGCAGGAGCCTGGGAACGAGGCAGGCAGTTGCGTGTCACTGAATACCGAAAATCGATAATTGTTTGTTCAATCCCCAATCACTAGCTTGATCTCGTCGGAGTTTGCACGCAATTCCGGGGCATACATGGCCGAAGCCCTGGTCGGTAATGCACTAAATCGGCCCGGGATTTCCGCCCGCATGCGATAGCTCACGCTATGCTTGCCGCGTGCTAGGTGTCGCACGAAGAAGGCCACGCGCTCGTCACGAAATTCGACATACGCCCGCATTTCATTTCCGGTGTAACCACTTCGTAAGTCAACCGGTTCGAAGCCAGCCGCCTTCATATCTTCGAAAATGAGGTACTCGTAATCGTTCTTGCTGTCGATTTCGAGCTCGATCTCCACGAGGTCGCCACTTGTTAGGGACGACAGGTTCGGCAATTCGACCCGATCGTATTTCTCGACTTGCTGGTCGATCACCTGGCCGCGAGAACCGGGAACGATTTCCGTGTCGTCCTTGCGCACAAGCTGGTAGTACTTGCGGTTCACTTTGATTTCGAGTCCTGCTTTGGTGATGTACTCTTCCAACGTGAAGTTGGTGAGGTAAGCGTTGAAGTACAGCGGCCCTCGACCGACCTTGCGGAATTCGATCCGGTGTGGCCCCGACGCGAGTTCTTCGCCGGCCAACACCAGCTGATTGTCAAACGTCATCAGGTTCTCGGTGGTAATGTGCATTTCGTGATGCACCTTCCCGTCGACGAGAATTTGCACGTTCATATCGGGCTCAGCTTCGCCACTGGCCACCAAATACTCAGCCAGCGCCTCGATACAAACCGCCGTGTCGCGCGTGCTGTTCCAGTACGTCGCATGCCGCCGGTTATTGAGCAAATACTTCACCAATCGCGACGCCTTGCGGCTTTCTGGCGCCGTGCGCGAGAGTAGTTTCAGGTAATAGGCGTTCGCTTCAATCTCGCTGCCGTACCAGTACCACCAATAACTGCCGGCCGGCAATTTGAGATAGGCGGTTTCGTTTTCTTCGTCTTCCACGAGAAACTGATCGATGTTCCGGACGATCATTGCCAGTTTGTCGTCCTCTTCCAATGCGTGCAGCGCGATGCCGAACATTCCCTTGGCGTACACTGACAGATGCGTGCGATCCCGATACAAGAAGTCGAGCGTTTCGCGGGAAACGATATTTGCATCGACCAATACCATGAACACGAATGCATCCAAGTTATCCGCCTGCGTTTTGTACGGCTTCGTTTCGGTTGCGGCGTTCTTCAATCGCTGTACTTGCTCCTCCTGGTAACGGGTCAACCATTGCACACCTCGTTCCAACACGCCCGGCACGATGGCAACCTCGTTTGCGCTCGCTAATTGCAGGCCATGCACCACCACTGCCGTCGTATGTGGATAAGACCGCTCGCCGTAACCGGAAAACCATCCCCACCCGCCGTCGGACACCTGCATTTCGGTGAGCCGTTTGACACCATCCTTGACCATTCGCAACACTTCCCCCTCGTCGTAGACGGGGTTCCGCTTGTAGCGCTTCCAGCGCTCGGCTCGCTCTACGGGATCGCCGATTTCCTGAGCATTCAAATTCGTCCGCTTATTGCGAATGTCCTCTAAGTCGAGGTTCATTCGCAGCAGAATATTTTGCGTGATGACCGTCGGGAGGAACCGATTGAGGGTCTGTTCGGTGCACCCGTAGGGATACTCCACCAGGTACGGCAGGGCATCGACCATGGCACCGGCCAGCGTCGGCGAATACCGAATCTCCAGCCGGGTTTCTTCCTCCCGGCGTTCGCTGGGTACGGTCACGGTAACCGCGTTGCTCTGATCGTTAGGACGCAACACGCCGGTGTAAGAATCAGTTTTCAGCATGCCGTGGACATTGACCGGAAAGGTCATTTCCATGGCGTCCGATTCTTCATCGGTCAATGCCTTCATGCGAATGATCGCATCGCCCGGCTCGACTGCTTTCACACGCCAATCGACTCGTGCTTCGCCACCGGCGGCGATTTGGACCGTTTGCGTCAGGCCATCGAGCGGTTGGAGCGCGCCCCCATCGAGTTCCAAGACAACTTGAGCCTGCTTGGCCGTCTCCAAATAGTTGTGCACATTCGCGGAGAGCACGACTTCATCGCGTTCGACGAAGAATCGGGGCGACTGCAGACGTAACAGCAGATTCTTTGTGGTGACGACGTTGGCATCTCCCTCGCCGACGTTCGTTCCTTCGCCCATGGCCCACGCGCGAATCCGCCAGCCGGTGAGGTTTTCAGGCATGACCAACGCGACTTCGGCATAGCCGTTTTCGTCAGCAGTAATGGCACCGTTCCAATAGGCCGTATCGGCGAATTGTGTACGGACAACTGGTTCGGCCATATCGGGTGATTCCGCTCCAGCGAAATTTCCAGCTGCAGCGGCCATAGGCATGGCGGCTCCCTCGGCATCGTCGGCAAACTCCATCACTGCCCCACCGGCGAGACCGCTCTGCGGCGCCATGCGACGATTAATTCCAAGGTCGCGACTGCTGCTGTCGCTTTTTCGTTTATCGGCCAATTCGATGATCAGCTCACCAAAAATGCCGACGTTGCGCATCGTAATTTCGCCGCGACGCAGCACATTGCCAAAATACCGATCGAGGTTCGACATTGTTCTTGGATAATGATTGCGACGCCATTTCCAGAAGAACTCTTTGATGTCGCCGACGTTCGAGCCGCCGGAAATGTACTCCACGCTTTTGTCATACATGCTGAGGACTATCGATCCCACGAAAGGCTCTCCATTGATGTCGGTCAGCTTCACCTGCACTTTGGCATCAGCTCCGGGCTGGAATTCTTCCTGCGAGGGCTCCACCTCGACATTGACCACCCGTTTTTCGGGCGGCACAACAATTTCACGCGTTTCCGATGCGATCTTGCCCCCGGTAATCGTGAAAGCTTCCACGAAAAAGTTCGGCATGTCGCTTCGCGTGACTTCGATCTCTTCGACCGTGCTCTTCCCGTCCAAACGGACAATTCGCGGGGGAAGATACGTGCCATTCGTCGGTCGCACAAACAAAACCACGGTTCCGCCAGCGCGATTCGAGTTGATCATCAGCCGCACGGTTTCACCCGGTCGGTATTCCCGTTTGTCAGCAATCAATTCGATATCGCTGAATTGATAATCCGCCCCGTCGAAACCGGCTCCGCGGACGGTCAGCAGATAGCCTCCCTCGATGACATGTCCTTCGGAATCAGTCACGGTGTACGACAATCGGTACTGCCCCGCCGCCGAGGCTTGCATCTGCACGGAGGCCTCGCCCCGGTCGTTCGTGTCGAGATCCCATTCCTGCACGACCGTTTCGATCGGTGTTGCGTCGGCGTCGTAGGTGATCTTCAGCAGCTGCAGTTTCCCTTTACCTTCAACCGGATTGTGGTCACCGGTTTGAGCGAGAAAATTCGCTTCGATTGTGTCGCCCACGCGGTAATGCCCTCGGTCAACCCAGGCATAGACCTGAAACGGCTGGCGCGTTACCAAGACGCTGCCGGTGCCGACAATCGTGCGCCGAGATTGATCGACAACTTCAGCGGTAATTTGGTAGCGGTGGTCGACATCGCCGTGCAGTTCTTTCGCGAGCGCCGTGTCGATTTCGATCTCGACCGTTCCGTCCGGACCAATCGAGACTTCATTCTCTAAAACTAATTCCGGCGGCTCGGGTCGGTGTCCCCACCAAATCGGAATGGGGCGGGAGATTCCCCAGCGCGACCATCCGGGGTACCATGCGCAGTCGCAGCCGAACCACCAATAACCGTTGCCGTACAGCCAATCCCAATCGCCGCGCGGATACCAGTTGGTCGTTTCAGAAGTGCGCTGCACCTTGTAATGCACACGGGCTTCGGTGACCGGTGCGCCAAAGTAGTAGTTCGCGCGAATTGTGGCGGTAATCGTCTCGCCAAGCTCGACCGGTTTGTCGGGAGCATCGACTGTCACCTCGTATTCCGGCTTCTTGTATTCTTCAACACGGAACGTGCCATCGCCCTGAGGCGACGTACGCAATGCGACCTTCAGACGACTTTTGTTGATGTCCAGACGGAGCCGGTATTGCCCTAACTTCGCGTCGTCGGGTAACTCGTACTCGCCCGCAAAGCCGCCGAACTGATCGGAATGGTATTCCTTTTCGAAAACGTTGTTTCCCTGCGCGTCGCTGAGGACGATCGTGAAATCCTGGTCGGCGAACAGCGAGCGTTCTTCGTTATCGTATTGCGCTTGCCCGATCCAGAATTTAAATTTCACGGTCTGGCCCGGTCGATACACGGGGCGGTCCGTTATCACGAAGACTTTATTCTGATGGTATTGTTGGTCGTACATTCGACCGTGCCAAAGCCGTCCAAATCCCAAATAGGCGAGGCGCCCACCCTTGGTGCGGGCCATTGCCAGCCATTGGTAGTTGGGATCGAAATCATTGGCGTCCGGGATAACTTGTCCATCGATATCGGCGAACTCAGCGAACTGACTGGTGTCGACCACGAAACGATTTCCGCCCAGATGACGCTGCCGATAACCGAAGAACTCGACTTTGGCGTCGGCAATCGGCTCGCCGGTCACCGCGTCGGCGATGTAGTGATAGGTGGCGCCATCCAGACTTTTTCGCACGATGACGGTATCGCTGACCCAGACGATCGTCCGGCTGGTGTTGCCGTCCGCCATATTCGCGACGAGCAAGTAAGCTCCCGCTTGTTGAAGTGGTGTGGTGATGGTTTCGATGCGGTCAAAATGGTTTTCGCGCGGCTGGAGATCGACCGTCCAATTAGCAACGCGGTCGGCAAGGTATTTCCGCTGTCCCTGTACGACTAGCCGATGGCCGATATTTTCAATATTGAGATTTTCCCAGTCGAGGCGTTGAGGATTGGATTTCAGGTAAGATTTCACGTCCTCCAGCAACGTGTCGATGCGAATACGATGTGCCTCGAAAGAGACCGATTCTCCGTTCCGGAAGCGGAAGTCGACGGTCGCGCCAGTGCGGGCGGGTTGCACAGTGCTGCTTTCGAACCGGCCCCAATTACCGACGATTTGTTGCAGCCGATCTCGGCGATAGTTGCGATTGCCCGGTCCGAACCGCTCGATGGTATCTCGCCAAATCTCCGCGGCCTTGGGATACTGGCGGCGGTTCTCGAAGATTTGCGCCAACTGTTCCAGTGCCTGTTGTCCGTAACCACTTTTGAGTTTGGCGACGTCGCGATAGATCTCCAAAAAGTTGAACTCATCAGGCAGCGTAAACCGTTTGACGCCGGTCGCTAACCGGGCAATTGTTTCGTTTTCTTCCAGCGTGTGGACTGCGTAAGGACCACTTTCGTCGTCGTCGTCCCCCGACGATCGAAACAACGGTTGGTAACTGCGAACCGTTTGCACGCCGAACTGCCCGTACAAAAAGCCGGCGAATTGCAGGCGGATTTGGTCCTTGCGCGTCGGTTCGACTTGAGCAGCCTGATGCAGCATCCACCGCCAACGCTCACCATCCGATTGTGCGGTCTCGTAACTCTCGGGCAGATGATGAAAGACGGGATTGCCCTCGGAATCGACTGGTGCGCCTGTTTGCGATGCACGCGGGGAATAGTAACCAAATCGAAATCCCATCGCAGCTTCTTCATAATCAGGCAGTTCGTTCAGATCGGTCAGATCCTGCAGCCGCCACGCTTCGCCTCTTTGCCCCAAAAAATAGGCAGCGAAGTTGAGATACAAATTCGAACGATCTCGCTGCGATACGTCGTCATCAACGAGCGACATCGCGGTTTGCATCAACTGCAGCGCACGCACGCGGTCTCGTTCGGTCGTACCAACTGCCTGACCGCCACCACGCTTATCACCCCGATAGAATTTCCCAGCGACCAAGTACCCGAAATGCGGCCCGTTCATGAACGAGGCGGCAGCGGATTGCAGCAACCGCCAATTCTCGCCGTGGACTTCCAACACTTCCTCGCGGAATTCGTCGACTTCGTCGATGCGGCCCAACTGATGCAGACATTGAATGCCCGACGTCAAATCGGTACCGACGGCACGCGGGTCGTTCTCCGCTTCGAGGGCCAATTTGCGGAAAGACTCGTACGCTTCCCGATAGTTGCCCTCTCGCATCTGTTTCTGTGCGAGATTCCGCAAGTCAGACATCGATTGGTTCACTTGAAAAGAGAAGGCACACGCGGCAACGACCGCGACAATGACAACGGTCAAGGCGGATTTTAGCATGAGGAATCGGCTTTCATTGCGAAATGGTTGACGCACAAACGTCTCGCCAGGCGAGACACTGCCGCAACAGCCGGCACCGACTGACAACGCGGAGATCATACGCCAACGCGCAGCTCACAGAAATGGCCCAGAACAGGCTGCGCGCATCCATTGGCAGCACCGAGAAATGGTGTGTCTTACACTGCCAATGAGACGAACAACTCTGCGAAAAAGTTCCCGGGGTTCCCATGAATTTCAGAATCCCTTCCTTGATAACGTCGCAAAGCCCGCATCGTTGACTAATTCTTCCGATTTGGTACGGCCGTCGTCAAGGAGGATCACCGTTTCTGCAGGTTTTGAAGAATCCACGAGTCACACGGCGATTTCCGATGGAGTTGCGACAGCATCTCGCAAGTTGGTTGTTTCGGCCGGATCTTCGAGCAGGACACTTGGGACAGTGTGACGGCGATCCTCACTGCTGCGGTCTGCTGGTCGATTTGTGTCGCCGCGTCTCACTTCGCTCGCGGTTGGGGCTCGGCGGGCTGGGTGCCGTATCATGTGAATCCGTTTCTGGAGTTATGTTTTAAGTCGCGGATCCTGAATACCCGGGAATGACGTCGCGGATAGTCGTTGTTCGAGCGATTCCGCGATTGGGACAACCTAAAGCAATCTCACGCATTCTGTTTTTCTCGGTTTATGACTTCTGTTACGATGGTTTCGGCGACTGAATTGAATCGCTCTCCCTCCATCAAGGAAACATCATGCCGAGCGTCAGAGTCTTCGTATGCCGATGTGCCATCGCCTTTGTCTGGGCCGCATTGTTCCTGTCGAGTCAATCACGGGCGAATGCCCAGCAGGGTGACAACGAAAAGACAAAGCCCGGTCCGCATATCGTCTTCATGATTGGCGAGCGCGAATACAAAACCGCAGAAACATTGCCGGTGTTTGCCGAGCAGGAATTGGTTCCGTTGGGATTCCGTTGCAGTTTCGTGCATGCCGACGCGGAAGATCGCAACAGCTTTCCAGGTCTCGCAGTTTTGAAAGATGCCGACCTGTTGGTTTTGAGCGTACGCAGGCGGACGCTGCCGGATGAGCAGTTGGCTCTCGTGCGCGCTCACTTTGCCGCCGGAAAACCGATGGTCGGCATTCGGACCGCAAGTCACGCCTTTTCGATTCGCGATGACGAAGCTCCGGCCGGGCACGCACAATGGCCCAAATTCGATACCGAAGTGCTCGGAGGCCGGTACGAAGGTCATTTCCGAAACGATGAGGGGACCGAGGTCACAACCGTATCCCATGCCGATCATCACCCGATCGTCGCCAACATCAAAAACAAGTCGTTCCGCAGCGGTGGAACGCTGTACCGCAACTATGACCTGGGGGGGAGAACGACTGAAGTCTTGCGCGGCTTCACCAAAGATGGGGGGCAGCCGATTCAAATGCCGGTCGGCTGGACGAATCAGTTCGGCAAGTCGCGGATCTTCTACACGTCGTTGGGGCATGAAGACGAGTTTCAAGTTCCCGCGTTTACTCAAGTGCTGGTCAATGCTGTGCACTGGTGTTTGAAGATGGATAGCCCAGAGCCATCTGGCGTAAAGACCTCTGCAACCGATGTTTCTAATCGAGACCGGTACAAAGAAGATCTCGCCGGCAACAAGCAAGTCGAAGAGACCATTCGCAATTTTGCAGGTCGGGGAGAAGTCGGCGACCAATCCGAACCGACACCCCCCGAACGGGCGGTGGAGATCTTCCAGGTGCGCGACGGTTTCGAAATGGAACTGGTCGCACACGAGCCGACAATTCGTCAGCCGCTGTTTATGAGTTGGGACGAGCGCGGCCGCATGTGGGTCGTGCAATATCTGCAGTATCCCTTTCCCGCGGGCTTAAAGGTGATCAAGTACGATCAATACCTGCGGGCCGTCTTCGATAAAGTGCCACCCCCCCCGCCAAATCATTATGAAGGGGCCGACAAGATCACCGTGCTGGAAGACAAGGATGGCGACGGCGTTTACGAAGATGCCAAGGACGTGATTACCGGGCTGAACATCGCGACAGCCGTCACGGTGGGACATGGCGGGATCTGGGTGCTCAACCCGCCGTACTTGTTGTTCTACCCCGATGCGGATGGGGACGACGTGCCGGACAGCGACCCCGAGGTGCACCTGAGTGGCTTCGGTTTGGAGGATACGCATTCGGTCACCAACAGTCTGCGCTGGGGACCGGACGGTTGGCTGTACGGCGCAAACGGCAGTACCACGACCGGCACGATTAACTCGGACGCGACGCAAAATGTCAGCTTCAAAGGCCAAATGATTTGGCGCTATCACCCCGATACGAAAGTGTTCGAAATCTATGCTGAGGGGGGCGGCAACACGTTCAGCCTCGAAATTGACGGCAAGGGGCGGGTCTTTTCCGGCACGAACAACGGTGGCACGCGCGGCATGCATTACGCCCAGGGTGGTTATGGCAAGAAGAATTGGGGCAAGCATGGTCCGCTGACCAATCCGTTTGCCTTTGGCTTCTTCCAACATATGCGTCACGAAGGATTCCAGGAACGCTTCAGTCAGGCGTTTTCGATTTACGATGGCGGCGCATTTCCGGAGAAATATCACCACGCGGTGGTTGCTGCCAATTCGCTGCACAATCGTGTGCTCGCCAGCGAGCTGTTGGCCGACACGTCGACATTCCGCACGATCGACGAACCACCGTTGGTGCTGACCACCGACCGCTGGTTCCGCCCGGTTGACGTGAAAGTGGGGCCCGATGGCGCGGTCTATCTCGCCGACTGGTACGACACTCGGCTGACCCATGTCGATCCCCGTGACAATTGGCACAAATCGAGCGGCCGCATATATCGGCTGAAAGCTGCGGGCGCCGATCCCGTTGCTCCGTTCGATTTGGGAGAAATGACCAACGAGGAATTGATCGAGCTATTCGCCCATCGCAACAAATGGTTCCGGCAGGAAGCGGTGCGCGTGCTCGGCGAACGGCGCGACGACGCGATCATTCCGCGTCTCCGAGAGATCGCCGAAAGCCAATCGGACGACCGCTCGCTCGAAGCGCTGTGGGCCCTGAATCTGAGTGGCGGGTTTACATACGACATCGCTGCAATGCTTTTGACGCATCGGGACGAGCATGTCCGCCGATGGACTGTGCGGTTGCTCGGCGATGCCCGGCAGGTTTCCGACCAGATTGCGCTGCAGTTAGCGGAACTTGCACGGACCGAACCGTATCCCGAAGTTCGATCGCAGTTGGCGTCGACTGCCAAACGATTGCCGGCTGAACATGGGCTGCCCATCGTTCGCAGTCTGCTGACGCGCTCCGAGGATATCGACGACTTGCATATTCCGCTGTTGATCTGGTGGGCCATCGAGGACAAAACCGAGTCCGATCGCGAGGCGGTACTGGCGTTGTTTGACGATAAATCTCTGTGGGATTTGCCTCTGACCGAGCAGTATCTCGTCGACCGGTTGATGCAGCGGTACGCCATGGCAGGAGGCGACACCAATTTGCAAACTTGTGCGCGATTGCTCGACATGGCTCCTTCGGAAGAGCATTCCCAACGCTTAATGGCGGGTTTGCTGGAAGCGTTTCGTGGTCGTCAGATTACGGATCTTCCAACGGCATTAGCTGACGCGCTCGATCGTCATCAAAAGAGTTTGGGCGAAACCGACTTGGCACTCGCCTTACGCCGTGGACAACCCGATGCGATCAAGGATGCGCTTCGCATTATCACCGACAATAGCGCTGACCTGCCGACACGATTGACGTACATCGAAATCCTGGGACAGATCAATCAGCCGCAGGTCGTTAAGCCGATGTTAGGATTGCTATCTGGTTCGACGCCACATTCGGCGAAACGAGTTGCCATGCTGGCGCTGATGAATTATGACAATCCCGAAATCGGGCAGACGATCGTCAGCCGATACCACAGCAGCTTGCCGGCAGAGCATGGTCTGCGAACAACTGCCCATCGAGTTTTGGCGAGCCGCAAGGGCTGGGCCCTCGATTTGCTCCACCAGATTGATCAGTGGCGGATCAACGCGAATACCGTCGCCCTCGATGTCGTCCAGCAGATGTCGCTGCACAACGATGACGAGATTAACGCCTTGATCGAAAAGCATTGGGGCAAGATTCGCGGCACGTCGTCTGAAGAAAAAGTTGCCCAGACGAATCGGCTACGCGATTTGTTGCGCAGCGGTCAGGGAAGCCTTCCTTCCGGTAAAGCGTTATTCAAGCAGCATTGTGCCACTTGTCATACGCTGTTTGGCGAAGGGGGCCAGACTGGCCCGGAACTGACCGGCTATGAGCGGACCAACCTCGACTTTATGTTGCTGGCGACCGTTGATCCAAGCGCCGCCATCCGGGAGGAGTTCACGTCGTTTTTGATTGCGACGACCGATGGCAGG
>JANQRQ010000088.1 GCA_028284485.1 Planctomycetaceae bacterium
GCGCCCGGGTGGCCAGTGACGCGCGTGGCAATTCTCCGAGCGACGCCGACTGCATCTGCCCGATATGCGCCGAGGGCACAGCTTAGCGAGTCGATCAATCGTCGCTTCACTTCATGAACTGTCGTCGGGTCGATGTGGTCAAATTGTAGGTTGGCAGCGTACTGGGCAAGACGCTCTGCGAGATTCTTCATGTAGTGAATCGTCGAAAATGGACAACAAGCCTATGATTACAGCGTAATATCGAAGATCGCTGCCGTAATGGCAATGCAGACCGGAAAACTGCTCGGTGAATGCGCGATAAAACGTATTCCTCGGGTCGACGATTTACAAACGTGCGATTCGGCTCCCTTGTGGGTAGAATGGCGAAACTGTCAAAGTTCCGGAATCTTCTTGTGGAATGGCCGGGGCATTTGACGTTCAGTCCACCTCGGGCACGAAACATCGAGCAACGAAAGAATTGAAATGAGTATTTCAAAGCGACAACAATACGTTCTTGCGCTGATCGCAACATTCGCACTACAGCTTCAGTTCGGTCAGGCTCGAGCTGCTGACGAAGACGCGGAAGCCAAAAAGGAACCGTCGAAAACTGTTGAGGTCAAAGCACGCGATTTGACCTTAAACGTTCCCGAGTCTTGGAAGCAGGAAGAGCCGACATCCAGTTTGCGCCTGACCCAGTTTCAGATTCCAGCCAGTGAAGGCGATAAGGAAGCTGCCGAATTAACAGTCTTTAACTTCGGTGGAGGCGGAAGTGTTGAGGACAACGTCAAACGTTGGATTAACCAGTTTGAGCCGAAAGATCGCGAGGTGAAAATCCTCACGGGTGACGGCCGGCAGGGGAAGTACATTCTGACTGATATTTCCGGCACGTATAACAAGCCAGACGGTCCGCCGATTCTTCGTAAAACCATACCCGCCTCCAACTATCGCGTTATGTCGGTGATACTCGTCATTGAGATGAAGGGGGTCTACTACCTCAAGGTGACCGGTCCGAAGAAGACCGTCTCTGACGCACGCAAGGCATTCCGAGAATCGTTCGGTGCTTCCGACGAAGAGAAGGAAATCAAACCCGACGAGTAAGAGTCGATCTGCGGCCGGCACGCGAAGGTCGACTACAGAGCTCTGCGGAATTGTCGAGGTCGCTGAGCGTCACCCACGAGGACGCGGCGCGAGTTTACGCGCTCGCGCTGTGGACGTGCACATCCTGGGTCGGATAGGGGATCGTGAAACCGCGTTGGTCAAAGTCGTTCTTGATTCGTTCGGTTAATTCCCAGCGCACGGTCCAATAATCTTCGTTCTTGACCCAGGGACGAACCACGAAGTCGACGCTGCTTGATCCCAATTCGTTGACGGCAACCACCGGGGCAGGATCGGCGAGAACGCGCTCGTCGCCTGCCAGCAACTCTTCGAGGTAGGATTTGACCTCTTGAAGATTGTCACCGTACCCGCAGCCGACGACTAGGTCGATGCGCCGTGTATCCTTCGCTGAATAGTTGCTGATCGTGGACTCGGTGATTTGACTATTGGGGATAGTAATCTGCACGTTGTCGCCGGTGCGCATAACGGTATTGAATATGCGAATTTCTTCGACAACACCCTTGGTACCACCGGCCTCAACAAAATCGCCGACGCGAAACGGTTTGAACAGTATCAACATGACGCCAGCTGCAAAGTTGGATAACGACCCTTGAAGAGCCAGGCCGACGGCCAGGCCTGCCGCTGCGATAATCGCGGCAAACGAAGTCGTGTTCACTCCCAGTCGTTCCAGCGATGCTGTTACGACAAAAACCAACAGGGCGGTGTAAACGATATTGCCAACGAACTTGATTAGCGTTTCTTCAACATTGGCCCGGACACAAACACGACGAACAAAAGATGTCGCGAGCTTCGCCGACCATCGGCCAATGACGAAAATGGCGAGGGCGGCAATGAGGTTCAGGCCGAAATCAATGCCTTGATCTGTTACAAACGCTTGTACTGTGCCCCACAGATCCGCAACTTCTGCAACGGCATCATTTCCTACTTGACCGATAATGGTGTTTGACATTTGCAATTCCCTGAATTGACAGCGTGGAAATGACTGTTGGCGTTTCGGTGCAGATCTGGATGTGCACTGCGTTAGTTCACTGCGAATATTGGACTGGCATCTCTCGGCTGCCGCATCGTGGGCGGCCACAATGTCCGATCGTCAAAATCGCATCGAATCGGTGAGGAATCTCTAATTAGGCGAAGCCGCATCGCTTATTGACGTGTGGGATCCCACGGCACGGAATTCCACGCCCGGCGCTCGCCCGACGTGTATTGAATCTCTTCCGATTCGCGGCCGAACTCCTGATTTTTCCGAGGGGAAGCGAAGACGATTTCATTGGGCAACGGCGTACTTTTTCGCGTGCCTGTTTTCGATGCTGATTCAGCGACCTCGGTTCGGACCGACCCACGTTGAAACGGGCCGACGCCCATGACGTACCAATTACTATCATCAGACCGAGCCATCGTTAGTCCACCGTCGCCCAATACCTGTTTCGACTCGGTATCGTATGCGACGATTCCGATTTTGGCCGTCCCGGTTTGGTAGCTGCGGTTAATCAGCCTCACCTCAGGGAGCGTTACCATCCCAGGAAGCGTAATCTCCGGAATTCCCACAAAGGAATCGGATGTGTCGGTTCCGACTACGCCTGCTCGCAATTCCAACACGACATCGGATTCCTCAGGGTTTGGCGCGATCGTGGCTCCCGTCCGCAAAACACGGTGACGCACAGAAGCGACGACGTAGTTCTTGTCCACGCAGTCGATGTACTGGTCATCGATAAATATCCGACTGCCGGCAAACGGACGAAAATCGACCTTGTCGAGCGCCTGGTCAACCGAATTCGAGACTAATATTTGTTCGACTCCAGTTCGGGCCGTGTTTGACGTTGTTGTGGATGTGCAACCAATCAAACCAGAAATGGTAGTTGCCGCAATGGCAGACACAAGAAGACGCATGCGGGGCCTCGTGCAGGATTCACAAGAGTTCGGACAGGGGAGGTTTGTCCGGATTGTTTAAGATGTGACGTTGATGTGAGAGGGCCGATTTAATGTCAATTGCTGTTCAAGTCAAGGCGGATTCGCATGCTGCGTGAATGCTCTAATTGTGCAGGTTGCCCTGAAATGCCTAGGATTACTATTTTGTAGGGGCGAGTGGTATTGAAACCGCCGTTCTGCCTGCGTGACTGGCAGGCCAAATGACGGCGAATCCTGTTCTTTGTATGGGACGAAACTTTGCAATCAACGTTCGAAATGGGTGTAAGACGTGAGTATTCCAGTGGCTTGGTGTTTGGTTGTGGCCAAATTGGGCCGGCCGCGGAGATGTTTATCTATTGAAATCATGCCAGTTCCAATTACACAATCGATCATCGCATTCGCACTTGGAGTTCCATCAAAACAAAGCGAGGCAATTCAGCAACGTTGCGTTCGGACCATTTTTCGCACTCACTGATGTGGTACGGCTTTGAATGAATCACGCCCCCCGATTCGCTATCAGCGGATCATTGAAAACGACCGCGATGAGATTCCGGTTGTCATTGAGCAAGTCCTTCAGCATCTGGCCGCATCCGATCGGCATACCGAGATGGAGGAGTTTGCCGTCAAGGTGGCCTTGGAGGAGGCTTTGACGAACGCATTGTTTCATGGCAATCTCGAAATCGATTCAGAGCTGCGAGAGGGGCATGGCCAGGATTTCCTCGAGATGTACCGAGCAAGAAGCGTGCAATCGCCTTATCAGGATCGGCGAATTTACATCGATGTCGAAATCTCTCATGAGCAGATGGTTTTCAACATTCGTGATGAAGGGCCCGGTTTTGACACAAGACAGTCCGGTGCCGACTCCGAAACCTCTGCCGATGAAAAACCAAGCGGGCGCGGTTTACAGATGATGCAGGCCTTCATGGACGAGGTGAATTACAACGAGGCGGGAAACGAAATCACTCTTATCAAGAAGCGAAACGGATCGGACACTGCGTTTTAGACCTTTGATGCCCGCCATGAACTTGTTCCTGATTGCACCAAACTCAGCCTGTGGTTGGGCTGGATCAGGTATTGCCGGTGGATCATACAGTTCGACACGCTCGACAACCGAGCTCAACCTGCGGTTCGCATGTGCAGTCTCTTCCCGGTCGATGGTGCATTGAACTAGAATCACTTCTCCTTTTTTATGATCCGCGACGCGAAAAGCTGCGTTGTCGCTATTTTCAGAGGTTTCCTCGGTCGTCATGGATCGCCCCGACATATTCCCCGCGCGGGTCTCCATCGAGTAATTAATATCGTCTTTGCCGAACCAAATATTGGAAAAGGACCTGTGAGTTCTCAGCCAGTCATTGAAGTCGACGACCTGCGGAAGACTTATCAAACCGGGTTGATACGCCGGAAAAAAGTCGAGGCGCTTCGCGGAGTCTCCTTTCAAGTGCAACAGGGCGAAGTGTTCGGCTTACTTGGGCCCAACGGTGCCGGCAAGACCACGCTGATCAAGGTCTTGCTCAGTATCGTGCGCAAGTCACGTGGGAAGGCTCGCATGCTGGGCCGCCCTGTGGGACACCGCCATACGAGGCGTTTGGTCGGCTACCTTCCAGAAAGTCACCGGATTCCGGAGCACCTCACTGGCAACAGCGCCCTGGAATACTATGGCAGCTTGAGTGGCCTTTCGGTTTCGGAGACTCGGCGGCGGCGTCCGGAACTATTGCGAACAGTCGGTCTGGCCGATTGGGGGAAGATGCCGGTCAAGAAATACTCGAAAGGAATGCAGCAGCGGCTTGGTTTGGCCCAGGCCATGTTACACGAGCCGGAATTGCTGATTCTCGATGAACCGACCGATGGTGTCGATCCCATTGGGCGTACCGAAATGCGGGACGTTCTCAAGGAGTTGGCCAGTCGAGGGAAGACGATCTTCCTCAACAGTCATTTGTTGCAAGAAATCGAATTGGTTTGCGACCGCGTCGCTATTCTACGAGGCGGTCGCCTTCAGCATGTGGGGGGAATTGCGGAGTTAACCGAAGCGGCGACATCCGAGGTGTTGTTGCGGCTCATCGGAACGGAAGCAACCATTCGTCATGTATTGGCAGAAAAGGAAGTACTCCAGTGTCGTCCCCAAGCTGATGACCATATGCAAGTGATCATCCGGGCTGAAACCCAAAATGAAGTCGACCAGGTCATCGATGGTTTACGAAAGTCCGATATTGGGATTCATTCGATTGGTCGTCGGCGATTGACGTTGGAAGAAGCCTTCTTGAATTTGATGCAGGAGCCGGACGGCCAGAAATGAGAGCCTATTTCGCGGTCATTAAGGATTCTTTTCGCGAAGCGTTCGCATCCAAAGTCTTATGGGTGTTGCTCGCCCTGATCACGTTGTTGTTGGCCTTGCTATTGCCATTGGGAATGGTCGAGGGCGTCGCGACGACCTTTCAGCGACGCGATATTTCTGACCGAAGTGGACTTCTGACACGCTTGTCTGAAGAAGGGCCGCAGGACGAATCATCGCCGGCAGGACAGGTGTGGAAGAACTTCTCCACAGATTACCAACAATTGGCGAGAAAGATCGGTGAAGAAACGAACGAGCAGGTCACCGAGGACGAATGGCGTCGAATGCGATTTCGCATCGTCGACGAGATCAATCGTTCGTTGAAGGATCAGGAGTTTTACGACCAGGCTTCCTGGAATGGCGTCGTTCTGAACGACGAAGCCAGAGAACTCGTCAAGCTTCCAACGGACTCGCTAACGAAGGACCAATTGGCCCGACGGAATCGCTTACTGATCGAGGCGGCATTTCCGCGAGAGATAACAGCGAGTAGCAGCAACGAGGTGTTCGTTGCCTACCTCGGCTTTACGATTTCGGAAAACCTTCGTTTGGCAGCAGACGACGTCAAACCGATTGTCCAACAGATCCTGGCTGCATTCATTATGATTTTTGTTGGAATTCTCGGCGTCTTCGTGGCGATTCTCGTCACATCGTCAATCATTCCTCGCATGTTTGAGGCGGGCGCCATTGATCTGTTGCTGAGCAAGCCGGTCTCACGGTCGTTGCTATTCCTTTCCAAGTTTATCGGTGGTTGCTCGTTTATTCTGCTCAATGCCGCGTATTTGATAGTTGGCCTGTGGTTAATCGCCGGCCTGCGTTTCGATCTTTGGAGCAATCGATTGTTGCTGTGTATTCCCGTGTTCTTGTTCTTGTTTGCGATTTATTTTTCTGTTTCGGCTTTCAGCGGAGTCGTCTGGCGCGGTGCAGTCATGTCGGTCGTTATGACGATTGTATTTTGGGGCGCGTGCTTTACTGTTGGTACGGCGAAAACGACGATCGAGTTGTTGTTGCTCAATCCGACACGATTAGCCGCTGTTGTTCCATCCGGCGACACGTTGATCGTTAAGAATCGTAGCGGCGCAACTTTTCAATGGGGCGAAGCAGAACACAAATGGGAGGAAGTGTTTGCAGCGGATGACAGTCAAACCCGACAAGGGCCACCGTTTGCGCTGATGTCTTCAATCATTGGTCCCGTTTACGATCCCGTCCACGACAGAATCGTTGCCGCGACTGCCGGCAATAGGCGTTTCGGAGGTGGTAACGCAGGCAACATTCTCGTTGGCTCGCGCGATGACGACTGGCAACGACGAAACGGCGTCGCTGTGCCAAATGGAGTTCAGTCGTTGTTTGTCACTGATCAAGGGACAATTCTTGTCACCGGCCGAGAAGGTATTTGGGAATTTCAAGGCGATCCTTCAGTCGAGCAGCAGCCCTTTGTCATTAGTGGGTTCGATATCGGTCGCATCTTCAGCAAATCCGAGGTCGGTAAGTTTGATGACGTTGCCTCCAACGATCTACCGAGATGGAATTCGCCGTTTGCGGCTGCCTTCGATCCAGCCACGGAGAGAATTGTCGTCTACAGTCGTGGAAAGCTGTCGCTGCTATCTCGGAATGACGACCGAGAATTTGTGGAAGCCAACAACCGTGACATGAACCGCGATGAACCGGGCGTACTCGGTTTTGCGGGCGATCATCTTACCGTGGCGCTGCGTAACGGCGAGATTCAAATTGTCTCGACAGACACTTTGGAAACTCAGTCGACGTTTGAGCCATTCGGGAAGATTGCACCGCGACAAGTCGTTTCTTCGGCTGATGGTCGTTTGGTTGCCGTCCTGTTTCACAACGGTAAGCTCTGGCTTTACAACATCGACAGCCAGGAGGAAATCCGATCGGGCGTTGTCCGGCAAAACGACATTACGACCGTTCATTTCCTTCCCGAAAATCGACTTCTGTTGGGAGATCGGTTCACGCGGCTGACCGAATACGATTTGGATTCGTTCGAAATGGTGCGTCAATATCAGCAGGAAAGCGATTGGCTGGAATTCAGTTTTCACTATTTTATTGAACCGATCTACACCATCTTTCCGAAGCCAGGCGAACTCGACAGTTTGGTTCAATACTTGTTGACCGACGAAAGTTCCGAATCTGTTATCGGTAACGACAACGATTTGGAAGGACAGCGAGTCGTCTATGACATTTGGCAGCCGGTTTGGAGCAACCTGGCGTTTCTTTCCGTCATGTTGCTCGTCACGTGCATCTATATTTCGCGAAAAGATTTCTGAACTGCGCTGCGAAAACCATAGCGGCGGCGTGAAGAGAACTATTCGACGATTCTACGGCGTATGACGCTGACTAGTGGCCGCGACAATCGCGTTTTGTTCTATGTGAGCTGGCGCCCACGAGCCAGAATCGCCCACAACAAATCGTAAACCGCTCTAATGAGATTCTGTTCTCAGCGGCCGCCGCATCATTCGCTTTCCTCGCCTGTGTCTTCCGAGGGTGGATTCTCGGGCGGTTTCGGAGGAACTTGCCTTTGGGTCTTCCGCATGTATTGCTCATAGGAATGGTTCGGCGAGTCGAGAAACCGTGGAACATTCGGTGCCGCCAGATAGACCCGGCACGAGACCGCTGAGCGTGGAAAAAACGACGTGATGAAGTCGAAGGAAAACTCGGTACCTGTGTGGCCGATCATTACCGCATTGGCGTACGTTCCGCTGAGGACTTCGTCAGGCAGTTTTAGCTGATCATAAAGATCCTGGGCGGACTGTTGCTGCGACGGTCGCTGTTGCTCGGAAGAGCCTTTTCCCGCCGGTTGATTTGGCTCGGTTTGAAACTGTTGAGCTTCGACAGGTGGTTGTTCTTGAGTCGATTGGGATTTTAGCTTCGGCAAATGAGGTTCGCCGAACTTGCTCCGGTAGTTTTCGAGATTTTCGGTCAGCGCGGCAATGAGCCGTGGAACGACGGCAGGAGGAAGGACAACTCGTGCAGCCACTTGCTGGGGTTGGGTCATCCGCAGCAGAAAATCGAGAATAAACTCGTATGCGCCGTTAAGAACGACTGCTCCCGTGCTAAAGACCCCTTTGGCAACTCGTTCCGGGACGAGAGCACTCAACTGGGAATGTTGAATTTGTTGGCTGTATGGTTTCTTGGCGTGATCTGAGTCGCCGCCGGTTTCTCCAGGTTCTGAGTGGTGCTCGTCGCTCATTTTCTTTCGTTCTTAAGTTGCGGTCACAACATCGATTTGCCGGTCTTGGTTCGCCGCGTCTATTGTGCTTCGGGTCGTTTGAGCAGGACGATTACGCTAGATTTCGCTTCGCAAGGCATAATACACAAAACCTCCGGAACTTGCGCCCCGGAGGCTTTCTGATTTGTCGACATTAGCAGCGGTGAATGTCCCCAGCCTTTATTGTGCTGGAACGGTGACAACTCGCTTTCGGACGTCGGTTTCCAAGACGCCAAACGCTTGCTCGTGCCGCTGCAGTGCCATCGACAGTGCGCTCAGCATTCGCTTGGCGGTAAAGTGGTTCATAATGATCCGCTGTGAAACTTTAACAGTCGTGTTGGTTGCCGCGTAGGGGTTGGGATTTAACCCCAGATCAAGGATCAGCTCTTCAGGCGTGCTGGAAACGCGGCAAAAATTCGCATAACAAGCCAGCAGGTTCGAATCATCGACGTTGACAGTGGCCTGTGCCTGAGGTGCTTGTTCTTGGCCGGCGTCGCCTGCGGACTGGTCCGCTTTTGCTTGTTCAGTCTTCTTCTCGGGTTCAGATTTTGCCACGGATTAACACTCCCCATTGATTTGATGCAAGAACGGTTTGTAACGGCAAATGTGGTGTCCAACTCATCGGCTTGTTTTTAGCTCATTCGTCGCGTTTCCGTCAGGCGTTATTGACGCTTGTCGTGCGCGTGTCTTGGCATCAAACAAACGATTCCACGGTTCACTTACGATTTGACTGTAATCAGACACAAACTCATATTCAAGATGCTCGATGAAAGAGGATCCCTTTGTCTGTTAAATTACACAGAACACACAAAGTTCTCCAGGATGTAGAACATATCAGTAGGTCCGATTCAGTTAAAGAGATGTAAATAATATCGAATATCCGATCTACATTCGTCCAAGTCTCGCGATTAAGATTGATTTAGGGGCTGGGTACACCGATTTACTATTTTCGTCCGACAACTCTCGGGGCAAAGCAGCGTGCACGTCGATCGTGGATTGTATTTGGTGAGAAGTGCAGGGAGAACGCACGCTGCGCGGTTAGCCCGCTGGCGCGGCTTGAGCCGACGTATCGTCCGCCGGTCCGAAAAGCTGCAGTCCGTCAGCGACGAAGATTTATTGCGGTCGGCACGCGAAATCCAATGGAATGCGAAAGCCGGCGTTGGGTTGGATCGGATTCTCCCGGAAACATTTGCGCTCACACGCGAAGCTTCGCGCCGCACGATCGGACTCACTCATTATCCTGTCCAGTTAATCGGCGGCATTGCACTGTTCGAAGGCGGCATCGCCGAAATGCAGACGGGTGAAGGTAAGACGCTAACAGCCGTCTTGCCGGTCGTGCTTCGGGCCATGACGGGGCAGGGGTGCCACGTCATTACGGTGAACGACTATTTGGCACGACGCGATGCCGAGACCATGGGGCCGGTCTACGAGCGCATGGGGCTTACGGTCGGCTGCATTCAGTCGGAAATGCAAACAGACGAGCGGCGTGATGCCTATCAGAAAGATATCACTTACGGAACGGCGAAGGAAATGGGGTTCGATTTCCTGCGAGACCGTTTGCGACTCGGTGTCGACGCTCAGAGTCACACACGGCACCGCCGATTTGCGAACGCGAACTCGGGGCAGGAAGAGCTTGTTCAGCGGGGGCATTATTTCGCGTTGGTCGACGAAGCCGACAGTGTGTTGATTGACGACGCCCGTACGCCACTCATTATCGGGCTGACACAGCCCAACGATGCCGGAACGGTCAGCCTGTTTCGATGGTGCCATCGCGCGATCATTCCGCTCAAGGACAAAGTCGATTTCGTCTACGAGCCGAAACGTCGATCGGCCTATCTGACCGATGCCGGCTGCCGTCGCGTGCTGTTGATGGCCAAGCCGGCGCTCATCGATTCCATCGACACCGAAAGAATCTACAAGCACGTCGAGCAGGCATTGACTGCCCGGCATGGGTTTGTCCGCGATCGGGACTATGTTGTCGTTGATAACGAAATCGCCATTGTCGATGAATCAACCGGACGGATCATGGATGGGCGAAAATGGCAGGATGGTTTGCACCAAACGATCGAAGCGAAAGAGTTAGTACCGATTACAGCCGCCACCGGGGAAGCCGCCCGTATTACGGTGCAGAACTTTTTTCGGGAATACACACACTTGGCCGGCATGACCGGTACCGCCATTCAGGCGCGGCGAGAGATCGCGAAGACATATTCGATGGTCGTCACGGCGATTCCGACTCATCGTCGCTGCATTCGCAAAGGGATGCGACCTCGCGTCTTCGCGACTATGGAGGCCAAACGCCAGGCAATCGTTGAAGAGATTCAGCAATTGATCGAACAAGGGCGGGCCATCTTGGTCGGGACACCCTCAGTCGAAGCCTCGGAAGCATTAGGCGATTTGCTGACGAAACAAGGAATTCATCACAAGATTCTAAATGCGCGGTATCACGAGCAAGAGGCAGAAATCGTCGCAGCTGCAGGCAAATCAGGCAAAGTGACCATCGCGACCAATATGGCCGGTCGCGGAACAGATATTTTGCTCGACGACGACGTTCGCGAGGCAGGGGGATTGCACGTCATTGCCACCGAAATCCATAGCTCCCGCCGGATCGATCGACAATTGATTGGCCGTGCCGCTCGTCAGGGAGACCCAGGGAGTTATCGATTCTTCTTGTCGCTCGATGACGAGCTACTACGCTGCCTGGAGAGAAGGGTATTAGAACGAAAGCGAAGTTTGGCACGACCGAATCGTCGAGGCGAGCTGTCATCGAGTTGGATCCGGTTTTTTCGCAAGACGCAGCGATTTCTCGAGCGGACACATATCAAACAGCGACGCGACCTGATGAAGCAGGAAAAAATGCGCAACGAAAACTACCGAAAAATGGGTCTCGATCCCTGCTTAGAACTGACCGAGAATTGATCGTCGTTGCTGCCGCCGCCGGCCGGTTGCCGGAGAATGCCCTTCTGTCAATCTCGCGTAGGCGGGAATTCAGAGGGATGCAAGAAGCGATGCCTTCGTTCTGACGGCCTGTTAGGTGGGCAGCCTACAGCGGTCTACTATTTCTTGTGGGCGTTTCTGGCTCGTGGAAGACAGCCATTGCCGAACCAAACGCAATTGTCGCGGCCACAAGTCAGCGCAAGACGCCGTAATTTACCGCAGCCCGGGATTGCAAGAGAGTTGCCCGAAACAATCTGATCACCCTCAGTTCTGAATCGAATTACAGCCAGAAGAACTTCTGGCAGAACTCGATCACATCGCCGAACAAAACGTATCCCAACGCCCGATCGCCGCAACTGATCTTTGCAGTCACTTCGGCACCGATTCGTTGTTCGGGCAATTCCTGGGAGTCGATTTCGACAAAGGCTTCGACCACGTTCCCTTCCTCTTGGGCCGTTTCGGTCCGGCCGGCGAGTCTGATCAACTTGCCGTCGTATCTCGTTTCGGGATCGGTCGCCAAAACGAATTCGACCGGCAGATTGGCTGTCGCCAATTTTTCCTGCCCGCTAAGAATGTGTCCGATTCGGTTGTCGGGGATCTCCAGTTCCAACCGCCAATCGGAGGTGTCATCCATAATCTCCAGCAACACTTCTCCACGTCGCACCGGACGGCCGCCGAGTTTTTGTTCGATCTGAAATGTGGCTACAACACCGTCGATCGGCGATCGCACCGTCAGGTATTCCCGCCGTTCTTCGAGAATTTCGATTTGTTTCTGTGCACTCGTAATTTGAATTTGCGCCTCGTACATTTTGCCGGTCAGTTGGCGAATCTCATCAATGGCAGCACGAGTTTCCGCCTCGTCAAGCTGCGCTTGAACGGTGGCGAATAGCTGCTTCTTTTCCGCCAGGTCGGAGACCGCCAATTCCCATTGCTGGTTCAGTTCGTCGTTCTTGAGATGCAACAACTCCTGCCCGGCGGTGACTTCCTGGCCGCTTTCCACCAGGATTTCGATCACCTCGCCGTCGATTTTGCAAAAGACATTCTTCTGCACGACTGGCATCAACTGTCCTTCCCCTTCGACTCGGTAGTCGTAAGGGACAATCGCCAATGCAACTCCCGCTCCGGCTATCACGACGGCCGCTGCTGCTGCCTTCCACAAATTACGACCGCGGAACCAGCCGAAAATGCGGCCCAATAGCGCTAGCAGCGGTTGCAAGAACAAACCTTGGTGGACTTGCGCATTATGCAAGGCGGTCGCCACGTGGTCGGCCAACACTTCGACTCGTTGTTCCAATCCTGGGCGTGGCTGGCTTTCGGAGACTTGTTCGACGATCAATCCGCCGATCACGCGTCGCGGTTTGGCCTTGCGTTTTCGCTCTTGGACCTCGTCGTCCTCTTTCATGGCCGGTTCGGGTTCCAGCAACGGGACGACCATGACCATTCGCGATCCGCTTTCCTGAATGTAGTCGGCCAGTGGCTTTTCGATTTGTGGTGCCAACCGCTCGATTTTGCCGCTGTAAATGAACGGCTCGCGCATCGCCATAACTTTTTTACACATGTTGGTCATCAATCGCACGAGATTCGAACGCTGGTTGACAGCGTCTTGCCCGCTGATCGCCTTGACCACGACTTTCACGCCATGTTGAACGGCGACGCTTAATCGATCGCATTCCAGCAGCAAACGTCCGTCGTTGGCGGCAGTGCCAATCACCTCTTGCACGTTGAGGCTGCGGTGCAGTTGCAACAAATACGATTCAATTTCCCCGGCAAAGTTGGTCCGCTTGTCGCTGTCTTGTTCGGAACCGAGTCGATCGAGAAACCGGCAGGCGTAACCGCACATTTGCTCGACGAATTGCAAATAGCCGGCCCGCGCTGGTTTGGGAGTTTCGGCCCGTTGGAAGATTTCGACAACACCGACGCTTTTCTTCTGTTGCTGCAGCGCAGCGACAATGACCAGGTCATTCGTGGGCAGATCGCCGTCGGCCGGCTCGTCCGGGCTGTAAGTCCGCGCCTGCCCATTTTGTAATGCTTCGGTCAATAGGCGTTGATTTTGGCCCAGTGCCGACGGATTGTCTTGAAATCCGATTTCCTGCAGACCTTGGTCGCACATCAGGTGAATCTGGTGCTTGTCGTTCAGCATCCAGACTGCGCCGGCACGCGCACCGACAGCGCTGACGACGCGTTGCAAGAATTCTCGAAAGAATATCTCTTCAGAAACGTTTTGCTGCGAGAACTCCTCGATCTCCCGGGCGAGCCGTATGATCCGTTCGCGGATCTTTTGCACGCCATCGGGATCAGCCATCGGTGGTCCTGCTGTCTTTTCGGACGTCAACGGACAGACTCCTGATAGTTGGGCACAACAACGTGCATTTTATCGCAATTTGCCGACCAAAGGGAACGGTTCTGCTTTGATCATGTCCCAATCAATGTCAATTCCCTGGTACAAGCTGTCTAGTACCTCCAATCGGCCTGAATTTCCGGAGTAAACCTCACGCCCGAGCTTTTCGTTGGAAACTGTATTCACTCTGCTGCCGAGTCGCCATAAACTACAAAGACGCAATGTTGTATCGATTGTTGGATTGGGTCGTCCTGCCGCAAATTCTTCGAGATTTTGCGCGGTAAGACTCGCCGTCGTCAGGATGTCGTCGGGCCGTTCGAATTTCAAAGGAGGACCGCGACAATGAAACGTTACTGTTCGTTGATTCTGATGCTCACCCTCCCGACAGCTGGACCGCTGTCGGCTGCCGATGAATCGACTGAGAATGATGCTGCTGCAACCGAAGTGAATTCGATTGTCGTCGACAGTGAATTCTGTCGCATTAAGCTGATCGACGACGTGATACTGGCCAGCGAATTGGCCGGCGTCCTCGATTTTGTCGAGCCTCAAGAAGGGGACTCGATTCAAAAAGGGCAGCAAGTCTTCGGACTCAATGCCGCCGTGCCGCTGGCGGCTTACGAAGTTGCCAAGGCGGAAGCACAAAACAATGTTGCCATCCGATTCGCCGAAGCATCGCACGAGGTGGCAGTCGCCGAGTTGGAGAAGAACAAGTTTGCAAACCGGCGGCAGCCCGGGGCCATTCCTGCCATCGAAATTCAGCGCTTGGAATTAGCCGCCAAAAAAGCCGATTTGGAAATCGAGCAAGCCGAGCATAACCACAACATTAACCAACATAAAATGTCCGAAGCGAAAGCGCAGCTCGATGCTTACACCATCGCAGCTCCGTTCGATGGTGTTGTAACCCAAGTCTTCAAACACAAAGGGGAAGCCGTTCGGCAGGGCGATCCCGTGTTACAGCTTGTCAGCACCAATCGCGTGAAGGTCGACGCCAAAATCGACATCAAAGATGTGCTTGCGGTTCGGCGAGGGGCTTATGTGAAAGTCGAACTCGATATTCCGACGACTTCTGGGTTCCGCACGGAAACCTTTGAAGGCCGCATCGAGTTTGTCGACGTGCAGGTCGATCCCGTGAATCAACGGGATGTCACCGTGTGGGCGGAAGTAATCAATCGCAATAATGTTTTGCGGGCTGGGATTAAGCCACGCATGACCATTTACCCAAACCGCGAAGTCGCGGCTGGCAAATGAGCATACAGATGCCGTATGACACCGGCCGACCCGGCTTTGGCGAATTTGCTGGCAGACATCACTAGCCCGAAAACAGGTTGGGTTAGGGACGCATCGCCCGGAACGACAATGAACTGGTTTTCGACTGACGATTCTCTGTCATGATTTCTGCTCCCAGTGCACTCCCTCCGTCATCGCAAAGACCGATTCCACTTTCGGTGCGCAACGATTTGCGTTTCGAGCGGATCGAATACAAGGGGATTGGTTACTGGGTCGTCAAAGACCCTGTCGGACTGAAGTACTACCGTCTGAGGCCAGAGCAGTACAACGTCCTCAGGAATCTCGACGGCGAGCGACATATCGAACAGCTTCGCGATCTGCTGCTCAAGGAAATGCCGACCGTTCAACTGCAACTGACCGATATTCAGCAGCTCGTCACCGACTTGCACAAAAAAGGGCTGGTTTACAGCAACCGGTCCGGTCAAGGGGCGACGCTAATCAAGAAACATCGCGAAGAGCGCAAGAAAAAACTGTTCGCCACCGCCCGCAACATGTTGTATCTGCGGCTTCCGGGGTGGGATCCGGAGCGGTCGTTGCAGTTTCTGTATCCCTTCGTCAGTTGGATCTTTCAGCCCTGGGCTGTCGTTTTAACTTGGACATTTGTGATTGCGTCGTGGATTTTGCTTGGCATTCAGTTCAATACGTTTCGCAGCCAGCTCCCCGAATTTCAGCAATTCTTCGGGTGGCCCAACTTGATTTATATGTGGGGCACGCTCGCTGTCGCCAAGATCCTTCACGAATTCGGTCACGGGCTGAGCTGCAAACATTTCGGCGGCGAATGCCATGAAATGGGGCTGATGTTTCTCGTCTTTAGCCCGACTCTTTATTGCGACGTCAGCGACTCGTGGATGCTCAAAAGCAAATGGAAGCGAATCATCATCGGCGGAGCGGGAATGTATGTCGAGGTGATTCTTTCGGCGATTGCCGTATTCGCCTGGTGGTACACCGAATCGGGGCTGATTCACAATCTCTGCTTGAATATCTTTTTTGTCACGACAGCCACAACAGTCATATTCAATGCCAACCCGTTGATGCGTTTCGACGGCTATTACATGATGTCCGACCTGTTGGAGATTCCCAACTTGCGGCCGAAGTCGGACCGACTCCTCCGTGAAAGCTTTGCCTGGTATTGTCTCGGAATCGAATCCAAGCCCGATCCGTTCATGCCGGAGACCGGAAAGTTCTGGTTTGTCATCTACGCGATTTCGGCGGCATTGTATCGCTGGTTTGTGATCTTCGGAATCGCTTTTTTCCTGTATGCCGCGCTGAAACCGTGGGGCTTACAAAGTATCGGAATTACGTTGGCGGTTGTTTCCATCTCCACGATCATATTTAACCTGTTGTTCAATGTTTACAAAACCATTTCTGCACCCAGGATTGATCCGATGAGCAAACCAAAAATGGCGATCTCGGCAGTCGTGTTTGCCGGCCTCGTCTGGGGAATACTCGCTATTCCGATTCCCTGGCATCTGGAAGCGGCGTTTGTGATCGAACCACACGATGTCCGCCACGTCTATGTGACGACACCTGGCGAACTCGAAGATTTGCAAGTCGCCACCGGCCAGGACGTTCAGTCGGGGCAAATGTTGGCGCAGCTGACGAACTACGAAATGGAAGATCAGCGTCGCCAGCGAGTGACCGAACGGGACGCGCAAGAAATCAAAATCAAAGTGTACGACTCGCTCGACGACAGTGGGCAGCGCGAACTGGCACGAGAGCAATGGAATTCGATCAACCAACACGTCTCCGAGTTGGACAAGCAGTTAGAAAATCTCAAAATCAAGGCACCAATTGCCGGCACAGTTGTTCCGCCTCCGCGTAAGCCACGCCCCAAGCTCGACGATTCGGAATCGGAAATGCCGGTTTGGTTTGGTACGCCGTTGGACGATCGAAACTCCAACTGCTATTTGGAGCCACGTACGCATTTGCTAAGCATCGCCCCCGATGAAAAGTTCCAGGCGATTATTCTCGTCGATCAAGCGGACCGTAACGAAATGGATGTTGGCCAGCTTGTGGAGCTGAAGTTCGATCACATGGTGGATCGTACCTACGAGGGGATGGTGGAACAGATTTCCGATCGCGATCTCGAATTCGCTCCAGAAGCGCTTTCCAACAAGATGGGGGGGGAACTGCCCACCGTCACCGATTCCCAGGGGCGTGAACGGCTGGAAAGCAAAGCGTATCAGGCGACCGTCCTGCTTGAGCAGGATCCGACATTCCTCAAGTCGGGCATGCGAGGCCAAGCCCGATTCTTGGTGGCCAACCGGTCACTGGGGGAATGGCTCTCACGCTATTTCTGGCAGACGTTCCGCTTCCGGTTGTGATCGACCGCTGCGCAAGGGGCCGATTACATAAAATCGTGATGACCTCCGGTTGGGGCTCACGCGAAGGAGCGGAGTTAATCTGTGTGCTACGGAATGCTCTTTCGCCGCGCCGCGTGTGCATAAATCCATTGTAGGGTGGGTGATGCGGAGCGAAACCCACCTGTGCCGGTGAGCATATCCTGTTGCCCTGTTCATCGTTCCATCGCTGATGTTGAGTACTCAATTAGATGGAGCAGTGCGGATGAATCGTTTGGGGACGAGTTTCGTAATTTCGTGTGATCTGGAACGGTGGGTTTCGCTCCGCTTCACCCACCCTACGAGAACTCCGCGGTCCACCCCGCGATAACTCGTAGTCATTCCCGCGCAGGCGGGAATCCAGCGATTAGTTTTCAGTGTTCAGTTTTCAGGTGCTGCCAAGGAACGGCTACGCCGTCATTCCCGCGTAGGCGGGAATCCAGTTGACCGACAATCCGCGTGTCAGTTCAAGACAGATAGGAATCGACAAGCACCGGGGTTTCGCACGGTACCCTCCAACCCCGGCCTCCCGATCATCAACAAATCGAACGTGGGCTAATCAGCCTTCTTCTCCCACTTGACAGGCGCGATGGTGACCGTGTTATTCTCGATAGGGAAGGGCGCTAACAGCGAAATCAGCTCCTCATGCCGGGCGATAGTAGTCTTATAGCGGGCGATGAAGTACTCCGAGTTTGGTATTCGACCTTTTGGTGTTGAGCTGCGGGCAGATGTGGTCGATGTATCAGTCAATTCGAGCAGTTGCTTTTCTATTGCCACCCGTTCGACGCCAGAATCAACGATCTCTTTCAGTGCGGTGCGGCGTGCTTCCAGACCGGCGAGTTCAACCTCAGCTGTGATCTTTAACTCGTACAACTGCCCGATTAGCGACGGTGGTAACGGATCCCCGCGTAACTTCGTTTCACATGCCTTAATTCGTTCTTTGACACCAGCCAGATCAACCTCGACCATCCATTGCTGACTCTTGAGCGATGGCAATGCCTCAGGGCTCACATCAGTAGTTTTTTCTAGCTTTTCATCGAGTTGTTTCTTCTCGTTGAGGGCTGCCGCAAGATTCTCCTCGTGCCTCTCAAGCGTCTGTTTCGTCCGATTCACTTCGTTAAGGTGCAAATCCTGCATCGGCTTAAAGAATCCGGTATCACAAAGCGACAAAAACGCTAAGGCAAGATCTTTGGCTTCTTCATCAGATTTAGCAAGAATCTGGAACTCGCGTGTGCCGATGAAATCGCGACCATCAGTTCCGGTCAGGGGCTCCTTGTATTGATTGAAGGTTGTTTGAACCTTTCCATTCCAAGAAGAGAGAAGTCGCGAAGTCAATTGCTCGCTCGGGAGCTGCGAGCTAGGAGCAATCGCAACTAGCGTGTTCACTACGGCCCATGTTGGAAAAAAAGCGGTCGGTCCACCTAATGCACCGGCAAGAATTTCACGCGATGCAATATCAAGGTCTCTCATTCGATCGCGGTTTGTAGTGCCCGGCCGTCTGACGTTGTAGAAGAGGAACGATGAAGAGGGCCGGTCCTGCGGACGATTGGGATCTTCGACATAGGGAATCATCATCGGTATCCGCGCTACATACCTGTACTCCAAAAGATCCGGATCGGCATCGAATAGAACGACGGGAACGGCTTCGTCCGTCATTTCGAATTTTATGTCGCGACCGTAACTCGATTTCGATGCATCTTTCGCTGGTGCCGATTGCCCTACATCTGCCGTCGTCTTCTGACTGAACGCCACACTGCACAGACAGGCTCCGATCAGCATCGCGACCAGCGATCTGGCAACCGGGAGGGCGAGGCTCCTGCCAAGCCGCACTCCTAAAACACGATTCGTCCGCCAACCAAAACACATTACTAACAATTGCAACATGATTGTTTCTCCCATGTATCACTCAGTCGCCGGGTGCGTCGCTGTCGGTCAGCGAGGCCTGCGAGAATTCATAATTCACACCGATTGCAAACACTTCTGATTGGTGAATCTCCTCTAAGACTTTGTCGAGCGCCTGCTGCCTTGCACGCTGCACTTGTTCTTCGATGCCACGATAGACTCGCTCGGAATCGACAAGCTCGGTCGATACCGGTCCGTTCTGCACAACCTGATTCGGCTCAGCGTCCTCCCGTAATCCGGCTGACCACACGATGACCCCCGCTGTTGCCAGGACCAGCGCTGATGCGGCAACGGCCAGCACTGGCGATCGTCGTTCATCGCACGCTGTCGACTTGTGCGCCGGCAATTTGACATCCGGTCGTGCTGCCGCAGACTCGTCGCTGATCGGACTCGCCCACAACTCTTCCGCAATTTGCAGCGATCGCTGCAACATTCGCAACTCTTCTCGGCACTCGGGGCACTGCCGTAAATGTGTTTCCATTTGAAGCCGTTCTTGGCCGACAAGTTCGTCGTCCGCAAAGTCGACGAGCAAATCTCTCAATTCGTTACAGGCATCAGTCGGCATTTCCCAGTCCTGCCTTTCGCAATTCCGCCGCCATTTGCAAACGCGCCTTCCGGAGATGACTGCGAACAGTCGATGGTGAAAACTCCAAGATGCCGCCGATCTCGGTGGAATCGAATTCCAAAAAATAGCGCATCACCATCATCAGTCGGACTTCCGGCGATAAAGATTCCAATGCCGCATGAACGGCTTGCTGCTCTTCCTGCCGGCTGGCATAAAGCAGCCCGTCAGCTTGGTTTTGCCTTCCATCAGTTTCAGCCAGCGACGATAGGATGCGAGTCTGCCGGTTTCGGCGCCGGTGGTTCTCGTGAAAACGATTGATCGCCACGCGAAACAGCCAACGCTTCGATTCTTCTAGGTCCAAATCATGCGGAAGTTTCTGTAGCGCCTTCAGGTAGACATCCTGCAGCAAGTCGTCCACATCGATGTCGGTGGCACCGACCGCGGGAAACATCCGCCGGAGCAGAGGCGAAACGTCATCCCAGATCGCTGTGAGTTCCTGTCTCGCAGGTGCTGCCACCAGGTTTGATTCCCGGTTGAATTGTTCGAGTTGTGTGCCGAGCATCTGTACTTCAGTCGACAGGTCGCGGCTTTGTTCGAGATCCATCAATTCATCCGCCAGGAACGACCAACTGTATGCCGTCCCTATTCTTCGTTCCAAAACCCGTTTGTGCCAGCTTTCCAGTCAGCAGGCCAGGAGTTGGCGCGATGCATCAGAGGGTTTTGGGACTTTCTGTTTAGGATAATGCGCCACTCCCAGCGGGTGTTGTGCAGAATTCTGGTGAAATGGCGAGTTTCCCGGAATCAGAGAGACGCAGCCCACTTTGCGCGCCACCACAAATCCAGTAAGTTTGAGGTCGACTTCCTTGGAGTTTCTGGCGAGCCGATCGCTTTGGCCTAGGCTTTCAACACAACTTTTCGCTTTCCCAAAAGGCTGACTAATGAGTACCGAAAATCAGATTTCAACCGAAGTCGGTTCGAAGCTCTTGTTTGAGAATGAACGAGTTCGCGTTTGGGACCTCCGCATCGAGCCGGGTGAAAGTACCGGCTTGCACCGGCATTCGTGCGACTTTTTGTATGTCGTGATCGGCGACGGCCAATTGCAGCGCGTCGACCCGGACGGTTCGCGGCAGCCACCCAAGCCGATGTCAGACGGTCATGTACGATTCAAGCGGGTCGACAGCGAAGACGTCCACGAAGCGATCAATGTCGGGGACTCTCCCTGGCGAAACATCGTCGTGGAATTGAAGGAGCCACGCGGTAACGATGTGGTTTCCTCAGGGTCTAGCGACGAAATGTGAACCGAACGAGAGCGTGTCTAGGATTGAGGAAGCGACTTGCGAGTTGTTTTCGGCGCGTTTCGACAGTGCGCCGGCCGCTCAAACAAAACTAGATGGAATCTAGCGGGGAATACGTTCACAATTTCGTGCCGAGCTGAAGACAACTCGGTAATGCAAACCGCGTCGATTGCACTCACTCAGGAGAACCTCATGCTCATGACAACCACGAACACGCTCGAAGGACATCCCATTTCGCAGTACATGGGACTGGTCAGCGGCGAGGCTATTCTTGGGGCGAACATTTTTAAGGACTTTTTTGCCGGGATTCGCGACATTGTCGGCGGACGATCAGGTGCCTATGAACAAGAGCTGCAAAAGGCGAAGCAAATCGCCATTGAAGAAATGCAGCAAGAAGCGGCAGCACTTGGTGCGAACGCGGTGATCGGCGTCGATCTCGATTACGAAACCATTACGATGGGAGGCAGCGGCGGCATGTTGATGGTCAGCGCCAGCGGGACCGCCGTGCTTGTTGCCGATTGATGTTCCATGGTGGTACCGGCAATTGAGATCGGTCCAGCAAGAAACGGGACAGGCACGCTCAATCCGTTGCTGTTTTAGTGAATTTATTGGCGACGGCTGCGAGCCGGTCCCTTTTTTTGAACGATCAGCCATGGCTTACCGCATATCAAATATCCAGCTTCCGGTCGAAGCCCCCGAGACCGACGTCGCCGACCATGTCGCGACTCGGCTGGGAGTCCCGGTTGATAGCATCACCGGCTGGCGGATCTTGCGAAAAAGCCTCGATGCACGCTCGCGACGCGATCTTAAGTTTGTCTATTCCGTCGTCGCCGACTTAGCTGATGATGCCGCACCGGCGAAATACAAGACGGACGACAAACAAGTCGACCAATACAGCCCACAGGTTTTTGACGATGCGCAGCCTGGCACCAACGAGCTTGCGGAACGTCCGGTGATTGTCGGATCAGGACCGGCCGGGCTGCTGGCTGGTTATTATCTAGCGGCGAAGGGCTATCGACCGCTCATCATCGAGCGGGGTCAGGCGGTCAAAGAGCGCGTACCAGCGATCCGCGAATTCGATCGCGGTGGAGCGTTCGACCGAGAGAATAACTATCTTTTCGGCGAGGGCGGTGCCGGGACGTTTAGCGACGGCAAGTTGACCTGTCGAATGAGCGGCCCCGATGTCGACTGGGTTCTACAGCGGCTCGCCGACTTCGGCGGCAAAGCTTCCATCGCCTATGAAAATCGCCCGCACTTAGGAAGTAATCGCTTGCCGCTTTTGGTGCGGAATTGTCGCCGGCAAATCGAGGCGCTCGGCGGGGAGTATCGCTTTGGCTGCCGCTTCGAGGGCCTTTCCGTGATCGACGGGCGCGTGACGAACCTCCATACTTCGAGTGGCACGATTCGGGCATCGGTGGTCGTCCTCGCGATCGGTCACAGTGCACGCGACACGTACCGCATGCTGTATGACATGGGAATTCCCATGGAATCCAAGCCCTTTCAACTCGGCCTGCGCATCGAACAACCGCAAGAGAACGTCAACAGATTTCAATATGGTCGCCCCGAATATTTGAAGATTCTGGGAGCCGCCGACTACTCCCTGGTGTCCCGCGGCCCAAAAGACTTGTTCACGTTTTGTATGTGCGCCGGCGGAATTATCATTCCCAGTATTTCCGAGCCGGAAATGTTCTGTACCAATGGCATGAGCAATTCCCGACACGACACACCGTTCGCCAACAGCGGTTTGGTTGTCACCTTGAATCCGGATGAATTGGAAAGTTCGCATCCGCTTGCCGGCGTCGAGCTCCAGCGCAAATTCGAAGCGGTCGCGTACCAATTGGGGCGACGCGATTATCTCTGCCCGATTCAAACAGCCGACGATTTTCTTAGCAAAAAGCCGGCCGATGCTGCTGCAACGCTGGAGTGTTCGTATCAGCGAGGCACGGTTGCGGCGGATTTGTCGGAAGTTCTCCCCCCAATCATTGCCAAAACCATTCGACACGGCCTCCCGATTATGGACAAGAAATGGGGTTCGAGATTTCTGGAAGATGCTGTTCTCGTTGGTCCCGAAATGCGTGGCAGTTCGCCGGTGCGGATCTTGCGAGATCGCCAGACCTATCAAACGCCGGGCATCGCCGGGCTGTACCCCGTTGGCGAGGGGGCCGGCTATGCGGGGGGTATTATTAGCGCCGCCGTCGACGGCTTGCGGGCCGCCAAAGCAGTTGTGCGGCAGTTTACGCCCTTAGAGCAAAGCGCCGTGTCGTAGCGTTCCGCTCGTCGTCGAAAAAACTCAAAATCGAGGCCTGTTCGCATATCGAAATGTTGGCCAAATCCCGCGAATTGTGCCCATAATTGCGTTTTGGGTGCGAACTCTTCATTCTAGAGCGGTTCACTTTTTCTTGTGAGCGATTCTGGCTCGTGGAAGCTAGCGATCATAGGACAAAACGCGATTGTCGCGGCCACAAGTCAGCGTAAAACGCTGTAAAACGTGACAGAATGAAAACGCCGGTTTGGAGATTCACGAGGTACACGAACCAGAGTGGCACGTTTTGATATCGGCCTGAATTCCTTCGGGCCGAATAAGGTACCACTCTTTCAAAATTGAGGAGAGCAGCGTGTTTCGAGTTCTTGCATTTCTTATCTGCGTTGGGGCAGCCACTCCCGGATTTGCGCAAAAGGGATTTGTCGATCTGTTCAACGGAAAGGATCTGACTGGCTGGGATGGCGATCCGGAGTTGTGGTCGGTTGAAGATGGTGCCATCACCGGAAAAACCAACGGCCCGGACCATTTGGAATACAACAAGTTCCTGATTTGGACTGGGGGAACGCTTAAGAATTTTCAGCTGCGGGCCAAGTTTCGTCTGGAAGGGGACAATAACTCGGGCATTCAATACCGCAGCCAACACCTCAAGGATGCGGGAGACCGGGTTGTCGGCGGGTATCAAGCCGACATTCACGCGAAGCCCGAATACCTGGGCATGCTGTACGACGAACGCGGGCGAGGCATCGTTGCACAGCGCGGGCAGCAGGTGCTGCTTAAGAACAACGGGGAAAAAGAAGTCACCAAGCTCGACGTCCCGGTCGAGCCGGTGGATTTAACAGAATGGCACGAATTGACCATCACCGCCCGCGGCAATCGGCTGGTCCACAAGTTGGACGGCGTTGTCACGGTCCGCATTTCCGATCGGCAAAGAAAAGAGCGGGAATCGGAAGGTATTCTGGCACTACAAGTCCATCGTGGACCCGCCATGAAGGTGCAGTTCAAAGACATCAAACTGAAGACATACGCCCCACGCGATCAACAGAACAATGACAACGAATCAGAATCGAAACCGGCCGATCCGAAGCCGGAGCAGGAAGCCTCACTTCGCGAACCATCAGCCACACCTGTCGAAGGGCTCAAGGTCGCCAAGGGTTTCCAAGTGGAATTGCTGTATTCGGTGCCTAAGGACCAGGAGGGATCCTGGGTCAATATGTGCACCGATCCCCAGGGACGGTTGATTGTTTCCGACCAGTACGGCGGCCTGTTTCGTGTCACGCCACCACCCGTGGGCAAGTCGGGTGATTTGAAAATTGAAAAGATCCCCGTCGACATCGGCGAGGCACAGGGGCTTCTGTGGGCTTTTGACAGCCTGTACGTCGTCGTCAACAAGGGCGAGAAATACGAAAGCGGGCTGTACCGCGTTCGCGATACCGACGGCGACGACGTGCTCGATTCGCTGGAAACCCTACGCCTGCTTGACGGGCGGGGCGAACATGGACCGCACGCTGTGCTGCTGACACCAGACAAGAAATCGTTGTACATCGTTTGCGGCGACGGCACAAAAATGACCGAACTCGATTCGTCTCGTGTGCCACAAGTTTGGGACGAAGATCTATTGCTGCCACGTACGTATGGACGCGGTTTCATGAAAGGGGTCCCCGCTCCCGGCGGATATCTTTGCAAGATCGACCCCGACGGCAAGACCTGGGAACTCGTGTCGACCGGTTTCCGTAATCAATTCGATGCCGCTCTCAGCGCCGACAACGAGCTGTTTACTTTCGACGCCGATATGGAATGGGACATGAACACTCCCTGGTATCGACCGACGCGGGTTTGCCACGTTGTCAGTGGTTCGGAATTCGGTTGGCGAAACGGTGCCGGCAAATGGCCGGTTTATTATCCCGATAGTTTGCCGCCTGTTGTGGATATCGGCCCCGGTTCCCCGACCGGAATTTGTTTCGGTTACGGGGCGAAGTTCCCCGCGAAATACCAAAAGGCATTATTCGTCAGCGATTGGAGCTACGGAAAACTCTACGCCGTCCACATGCAGCCTGACGGTTCCACGTTTCGCGGGACGGCAGAGGAATTCATAACCGGTACGCCACTCCCATTGACCGATGTGATTGTCAATCCGCACGATCAGGCGATGTACTTTGCCATCGGTGGACGCCGCGTCCAGTCGGGGCTCTATCGCGTAACGTACACGGGTGCAGAATCGACGGCTCCCGCCGATCTCAAAACTGCCGACGGTGCCGATGTTCGTAAGATCCGCAAGCGACTCGAAGCCCTGCACGTGGGCGACCATCCCCAAGCGATTGAAAAAGCATGGCCCTATTTGAAACACCCCGATCGTTTTGTTCGATTCGCGGCCCGCATCGCGATCGAAAAGCAAGATGTCAACGAATGGCGTGACCGCGCACTCAGCGAAGGCAATCCGACGGCATCGCTAACGGCCCTGTTGGGTTTGGCTCGACAATCCAAACGGCACTACCAACCGGAAGACGAAGAACTCGACACGCCAGTTCCCGATTGGACAGCAGAAATGGAAATCTCCGAGGAACGCGCTGCGCTGCGTGACCGAATCCTCGATTCCTTGAGCCGGCT
>JANQRQ010000098.1 GCA_028284485.1 Planctomycetaceae bacterium
ATCGAAGTCCCTCCAAGAATCCGCAGGATGTCAGCAACAGCAGCATCGTCAGCGGTAAGGCTGGCAACGTTGACAACAAACCGGTCTCCGGAATGCTCCCCGGACTCGGAGCAACTCCCGCACAACAGGGTACCGGTGGCAGTGGCCAGATCTCCGGCGGCGGTCTCGGTGGCGGTGTCGTATCCGGCAGAGGTGGACCGGGTGGCGGCGGCGCACAAAATGGCCGGGGAGGCTTCGCTGGGCAGGCAATCGGTGGCCAAACCACTCCGCAGCCACCGACAGCCGGACCGGTACCTGCAGCGACCGAAGCATTTGAATTCAAACAAAACGTGGCCGGAAACCCCCTTTACAGCGGAACGAATTCCCCCAATCCGACAAACGGTGAAGCGACACCGACCCCGGGACTCAATAAGGCGGTTTCGAATCTCTCAAGAGGATCGAATTCGAGTCGGGAATCGTCAGGTCCCGCTCAGCCAACGCCTGCCTTGGTCACAGCAACGCCGGAGTCGACACCGGCCGCCCGATACGGCGATGAACTGAATACGCGTGGCTTGGGCCGCGATCAAAACAGCAACGGCACAGTCGATTCGTACGGCGTCACACTCACGGTGCCCGATGTCGCGGACCTGGTCTTCACTGCACCGACCACACCAGTTCCTGAATCAGACGAAGTCCTTAACGAACGCATCAACGAAGCACAACAGATCATGCGGGAATTGAACGTCGACGTAACGATTGAAAACGTCCCTGGTCAAGGTGTCGTCGCACGAGGGAAATCCGAGAACGTCGACCTTGCCAAACAAACGATCGACGCATTGGCCGATCTCGAGCAAAAGTTGTCCCGCGAGGTCCGTGTCGTCACCATTCCTAAAGACCTCAGCCTTGGCACATTGCCGAACGCGCCAGTTCCGGACCCGAAAGACCCGGCCGACAACAACGGGAACGACGATGGATTCATTCTGGAAGCGTTAAGCGGCGAAGTGACGATTCAGGATGTCCCCGGTGTTGGCATTGTTGTTCGTGGCAACAAAGAAGATGCCGACAAGGCGATGAGGTTGCTCGAAGAGGTCGCTGAATTGGAAGCACGCGTCAAAACAACTGCAGCTCCCAAGGATGTCAGGCGACTGAAGCAGATTCGAGATTCGGTCCAGATTCGTGGTGGTCGAGGATTTGGTGGCGGTGGACGTGCCGACGATGCACTTCGCCGTCGCGAACGGGAACAAATCGTCGCCCGCATCGAGCAACTGATTAAAACCCGCAAGCCGACACCTCCTCCGGCCCGGCGGCCCCAATCGATTCCCAACAGCGAATCGTACGAACCGATCGTGGAAAACGATTTCCTCGATCCCCGCATTCCGTCGTTTGCCCGCTCGACCTTCTCGGTCGATGTCGACACCGCTTCGTATTCGAACGTGCGGCGGTTCCTTGATCATGGGCAGTGGCCCGATCCCAACGCCGTCCGCTTGGAAGAGTTGGTCAACTACTTCAACTACGACTACCCCGAACCGGGCGACGGCGAGCCATTCTCCGTTAGTGTGAACGCCGCCGAGTGTCCCTGGGAACAGGACCATTTGCTGGTTCGCATCGGACTAAAGGGTCGCGAGATTCCTCACGAGCGCCGACCGCCGAGCAACCTGGTCTTTTTGGTTGACGTTTCCGGTTCGATGCGAGACCAAAACAAGTTGCCCCTGGTCAAGCAGGGATTGCAACTGTTGGTCGAGGAAATGACCGAAGACGACCGCATTGCCATCGTCACCTACGCGTCGCAGGCCCGTAAGGTGCTCAACTCCACGTCGGGTGCCAAAAAGGGTGAAATCCTGACCGCCATCGGTCAGCTGAACGCCGGCGGTTCGACCAACGGCGAAGCAGGCATCAAGCTGGCTTACAACGCCGCCATTAACAACTTCATTACCAACGGCACCAACCGCATCATTCTGTGCACCGACGGCGACTTTAACGTCGGCGTCAGCAGCGATGACGAACTGGTCCGCATGATCGAAGAAAAGCGTCGCAGCGGCGTCTTCCTCAGCATCTTCGGCTTCGGCATGGGGAACCTGAAAGATGCCAAGCTCGAAAAGCTCGCCAACAAAGGCAATGGCCATTACGGCTACATCGACGACTTTAGCGAAGCCCGCAAGGTGTTCGTCGAAGAGTTGACCGGCATGCTGTACGCCATCGCCAAGGATGTGAAGTTGCAGGTCGAGTTCAACCCGGCGATTGTCGGAGCCTACCGCTTGATCGGTTACGAAAACCGCAAGATGGCCGCTCCCGATTTTGCCAACGACCGCAAAGATGCCGGCGACATCGGTGCCGGGCATACCGTGACCGCTTTGTATCAAGTCGTTCCGATCGACAAAATGCCCGAGTCGAAACTGCCGCCGCTGAAGTACGGCCCGACCGAATCGAAGCCGGCGGTTGAGGGCGATGCAGGCGAGGGGGATGCCGAACCGGCCGATCCCGTCTCCAACGAAATGTTGACCGTCTACCTGCGGTACAAGAATCCGAACGAAGATCAAAGCCAGTTACTGGAAGAGTTCCCGCTCGACCGTCCGGCTGAAGAGTCCGACGACTTAACGCCTGACATTCAATGGGCGGCAGCCGTCGCCGAGTTCGGCATGATTCTGCGGGGTTCGCAGCACCAGGGCGATGCCCATTTGGAACAGGTGCTGGAATTGGCACGGGCCGCCCGGGGTGAAGACGAAGCGGGACATCGCCGCGAGTTCATCAACATGGTGCACAAAGCCCAGACGATTTGGGATCGGCACAACGGCATAAGTCGCAGCGAGAAGTCGGAATCGACTGAGCTGACCGCCGATCAGGCCTTGGAAAAGGCGATGGCCGGCGCCAAGTACCGCAAACTGTTAAAGAAGATCAAGGTCCCCGATGATCGACAAACTTATGGGGACTTCAAAGACTACGGTCACTGGTCCGCCAGTTCGTACAAGGGCCACGACAACCTGCCCGCCGGTTACTGGGTGTGGGTCGCCCCGCACTGGTACATTTGGGGTGAGCAGGTCCGATAGAACAGGGGACACCACGATTCATAGGTAGAGCAATTGCCGGCACCAATTGCCCGCGCGTGAAGGCCCGGTATCTTAATTGATCCGGGCCTTCTTTTTTTGTTGGCGAGTTTTCAACAATCGGGAGGGCGAGGCTCCCGCCGAGCTGTTAGCTGGCACATTAGCGATTTGGTTCCCTCGGCAAACTCGAATTGATTCATCGTTTCGTATTTCGCGTTATCAGTCACCTCTCCCTCTGGGAGAGGTCGGCCGCAGGCCGGGTGAGGGTTTTGCAAGATCGACTTCCGTTTTCAGCCGACGGAGGGCGAGGCTCCCGCCGAGCTGTACAAATCCGCAGAACTGGATTCCCGCGTACGCGGGAATGACTGTCGTGCGCAGCAAAACGGTTTGTCACCTCTCCCTCTGGGAGAGGTCGGCCGCAGGCCGGGTGAGGGCTTCAAAAGATAGACTTCCGTCTTCAGCAAACGGGAGGGCGAGGCTCCCGCCGAGCTGTTGGCACAAGTATTTCATGAACCACGAAAGAGACGAAAAGGAAATGCTCCATTTCGTTTCTTTCGCGTCTTTCGTGGTTCTCTCTGCTCTTCTTAGTGTGCTCCGTGTCTCCGTGGTGGATCTCCATCGTTTCTCGCTTCGTGGGCAGCCGACTCGCTCGACGTTTCGCCGTCGCGCACGTTTCGCCTTGGTCCTCTACTCAGGAATGTTATTGATCCAATACGGCTTATCTGTCATGCTACACATGTGTCACGTGACAGCCTCGCGGCTGCGCCAATTCGATCCCGCTTCGCCAGAAATACCAGCGAATCGCACGATCAAATCGACAGCCGAATCGAAACCGTCACCAGACACAGCGACAAATACAAATTTGGGTGCAGCGTAAGCCCCTGGTTGTTAGGCAACCGTTAAGTTTCCTCCATACTTCGCTTGCGAGGGCGCCGTAATGAAGCAGTATCGTTATGTGTTTGCGAGTCCCGTTCATCCCGAAGAACTGAATAATCTGCTGGCTGAAGGTTGGGTTCCCGTCCGTGAAACTTCGATTGGTTCCATGACGCATCCGGTCGAGACGCAGGCGCATGCAAGTGGTTCCATGCTCCATTCCGGTCAGTCGACTGGCTGGTCGACCGCATACGCTCTCGTTCTTTTGGAAAAAGCGGGCTAAAAGCGTTTTGGATTTTTCTACGCGGTTGACGGCCGTTTTTCATCACACGCGTTGACCTCGCGGGGTATCGCTGCTCGACGCGGAATGCGAAATTGAGACGGCGCAGTCTCCGAATTGCCTGAAACAACAGTATTCGTTGTTGGCGACCGGTCGAAATCGCGCCACGAATACGGTATAAAGAGCGAAGCGGCATTCCCCAAATGGCGTAGGGATGTTGCCTGCATAACTTCAGGGACGGCGCAGGTTCGTCACCGAACAACGGCAAGGGCGGCCAGGCCTGGAACGCGACCCGTTCCGACCCCAGGGTGGTTCACTGGCTTTCGCGGGATGCGAAGCCCAAGTCCTTGCTATACCGTGATTTCTCGCACCGATCCCATCTGGTACGGCGTCGAGAAGCGGCTAACGGCCGACTTCGAGTCGTTGACTGTGATTCCGTCCCTGTTTAGAGTGAAGTTATCTGGAAGTAGTTTCAAAATCCGGTTGTGCTCCGCATTTCCAGGAATCACACGACACATCAGAGGGTTTTGAAACGCATTTTGATCGAGATTCTGTCTCGAATCCCATCCGCAGCCCCCATTCCGGTTGATTCTGCATGTTGGCAAAACGGATCATTCCCTGTCTGGATGTTCATGCCGGTCGGGTCGTAAAAGGTGTCAACTTTTTGAACCTGCGCGACGCCGGCGATCCGGTCGACATTGCCGCCCGCTATGAAGAAGAAGGGGCCGACGAACTTGTTTTTTTGGATATCACCGCCAGCCATGAGCAGCGCGACATCATTCTCGATGTTGTCAAACGAACGTCTGAGGTTGTCTTTATGCCGTTAACAGTCGGTGGCGGCATTCGCACGCTCGATGATATTCGCTTGTTGCTCAGTTCCGGCTGCGACAAGGTGTCGATCAATTCAGCGGCGGTCAAAGATCCCGATTTCGTCCGCGA
>JANQRQ010000106.1 GCA_028284485.1 Planctomycetaceae bacterium
GACCTGCGCCACCGTGTCGGCGAATGTCACAGTGCCGGCGGTTGTGGTAAACGTCGCTGCACCGGTTTGCGTGTAATCGGTACCGAACAGGGCTGTGCCGCCGACGTCGAAGTTAACGGTCAGCGTGCCGGAGGTGTCGTCGCGTGTGAACGTGTAGTCCAGCGTGGTGGCGCCATCTTCAGTGACCTCGCCGGGAGAAACAGTGACATCGACATCGTCGTCGTTCTCGATTGTGCCGACTGCCGGGGTGGCAATGGAAATCGTGTATCCTGTTCCGGCTGCGAGCGTCAAAATGACCGTTTCGTCTGGTTCGACCAGCCCATCGGCGAGCGGCGCCACGGTGACCTGCACGGTTCCTACGGTATCGGGGAAAATGACCGTGGCGGTCGCGCCGTCGAATGTGTCGGCTCCCGATTGTGTGTAGTCGTTGTTGAATGTGGCGGAGCCGGTGACATTCAGATTAACGGTCAATTCACCGGACGTGTTGGCGCGGTTCAGCGTGTAAACGAGGTCGGTGACGCCATCTTCGCTGACCGCTGCGGGCGCGACTGTCACGTCGACGTCGTCGTCATTGGTGATTGTGCCGGTAACCGCCGCAACGGTGCTAACCGCATCGCCGGTGGTCGATTGCAGCGTAATGTCGATTGTTTCGTCCAATTCGACGAGAGAGTCGGCCGTTGGATCGATGGTGATCGTCTCGCTTGCGACGCCGTCCGGCAGGGTGATCGTTCCGCTGGAAGCGCCGAATGTAAAGGCAGCAGCGCTACTGGTGACAGTATAGTCGGTATTCAAGGTTGCCGATCCGCCGACATCGAAACTGAAAACAACGGCACCGGTGGTGTTGGTCCGCTCAAATGTATAAACCAAATTGGTGCCACCGTCTTCGTTAACGGCAGTGGGCGAAAGTGCAACGCCGACCAGGTCTTCGCTGGTAATGTCACCACTTGCCGATCCTCCACTCACGACGTAACCAGAACCGGCAGTCGGTGTGAGAATGACAGTTTCGGTACTCTCCACTGTCGGGTCGTCGGTGGGATCGACTGTGACTTGGACCGAAGCAACTCCCACCCCAAATGTCACCGTACCGACTCCGCCACCGAACGTGGTCGCACCGGTGGCGACGTAGTCCAATCCATCGGTGGCCGTTCCACCGACGGTAAAGTCGGCGACGAGCGACATATCGGTCCCACCGGTACGCGTAAAGGTGTAGACCAGATTCGGTACGCCGTTCTCTGCGACCGATGCCGGGCTGACTGACACATCGACTTCCGGCAGCACATCGAAAACATAGGCTGCGCCGGCATCGGCACCGCCATCATCATGGTCTGGAGCGCCGATAACCGCGACGCGCCCGTCAAAAGCGACGTTGGCAAACTCATCACCAGCCACCGGATCAGGGGCGTTCGTTTTGTCAGCCTGTCCCCAGTTGTCGATGCCACCCCGGTTGCGGTCGAATAAATAGGCGGCACCAATGTCGGATGTGCCATTATCGCCGTTCAATGCACCGACCAAAACCCGATCGCCACTGATCGAAACGGAGTGCCCGAAGTTATTATCGGCGGCGGCGTCACTGGCAACGATTTTTTGCGCCTGGCCCCAATTATTTGATCCCCCATTGTCGCGGTCGAAAATGTAGGCCGAACCCTCGTTGTTATGGGTTGCTACATCGGATGGAGCGCCGACGACGATTGTGCCGCCGTCAATCGAAGCCGATTCGCCGAAGAAATCGTTTCCGGCACCATCGGAAGCGGTCAACTGTTTGACTTGCCCCCAATTATCGGAACCACCCTGATCGCGATCGAACACAAAAGCAGAACCGGCATCTGCGGCTGTATCGTCGTCATTCGGAGATGTGACGACCACGGTGTCGCCGCTGATGCCCACAGCAGCGCCGAACTCGTCACCGGCGACACCGGTGCTGTCAGAAACCTCGGTAACCTGCCCCCAGTTATTCGCGCCTCCGTTGTTGCGGTCGAAGATGTACGCCGAGCCGGAATCGGCCACAGTGCCGTCACCCGCGGACGCACCGACGACAATCGTGTCACCACTGATCGAAACCGATGTGCCGAACAGATCTCCGGCCGCGGCATCGGAGGCAACGAGTTTCTTGCGTTCGCCCCAATTGTTCGATCCCGTCAAATTGCGGTCGAAGACGTAGGCGGAACCTGATTGGGATCCGGCATCGTCATTGTCAGGCGCGCCGACGACGATGGTGTCGCCGCTGATGAAGACCGACGTCCCGAATGCATCATCGTTATCCGCGTCCGATGCGAACAGCGTCCGCTGGTAGACCCAGAAGTCGTCAGAGAAATCGGAAGGCGTGCCAGCATCGTCTCGCGCGTAGACATAGGCCGCACCGGCATCCGAATTGCCTTGTGCCAAACGATTAGGGGATCCGACGACCATCGTGTCGCCATCGACCGAAACCGATTGGCCAGTCAAATCGCCGGCAATCGGACTAGATGGTGGAATCTTTTGTTGTTGGCCCCAGTTATCGGTCCCTCCCTGGTCCTCGTCGTAAACGTAGACTGATCCGGAATCGAAGCCGGAATCGTTGCCGACGCCGTCGTCGTCACCTGTGGCGCCTACAAAGACCGTCGTTCCGTTCAGGGCGACGGCGACTCCGAACGAATCATCTGTCGCACCGTCTACGGCGGTTAATTGCTGAATCTGTCCCCAATTGTCTGTCCCGCCGGCATCCTTTTCAAAGATGTAAGCTGCACCAAAGTTGGATCCTGCAGAGTCATCAGCGGGAGCGCCCACGACGATTCGAGTACCGGAAATCGTAACCTTACGGCCGAATTCGCCCGTACTTGCTGGTTGGACCAATTCAATAATGCTGCCCCAGTTGCCGCCCCCACCCTGGTTGCGTCCAAAAACCTCCGCCGAGCCATTGCCGCCAGGACCGCCGAACCATTCGCCGACGACAACAGTGTCACCATCGATGGAAACATCTTGCCCAAATCGGTCGTTAGAGCCGGGCGTACTGGAGACAAGTTTGGTCGTTTCACCCCAGTTGTCAGCTCCCCCTTCATCGCGCTCAAAAACGTAAGCCGATCCAGAGCGGCTGCCGTCGTCGTCGTTGTCTGGTGAGCCGACTATGATTGTGTCGCCGCTGATGTCGACACTGGTGGCGAATCTATCGTCAGCAGCGGCATCGGAGGCAGTGATAGCCGTACGCTCGCCCCAAGTATCAGCACCCCCTAAGTCACGCTCGAAAATGAACGCCGATCCGGCATTGCTGGCGGCATCGTCGTCATCCGTTGAACCGACGACCACCGTATCGTTATCAATCGCCACATCGATTCCGAATTGGTCGCTGTTTCCACCAAATGCGTCGACAAGTTTGGTAACCTGGCCCCAGTTATCGACTCCACCCTGGTCTCGTTGAAAGATATAAGCGGCGCCAGCAGCGCTGCCGTTTGTATCGTCGAAGGGAACTCCCACGACGACCGTATCGCCGCTGATGTCAACAGAGAATCCAAAACTATCACCGGAAAGGTCAGTGAAGTCATTGGCAATCAATTGAGTCTGGTATTGCCAGAAGTCGTCGCTGGTGTCGGCGGGAGTACCGAAGTCATTCCGCTTGTAGATGTACGCCGTCCCGGATGTAATTGTCCCTGAACCATTTTGGACCTGTGCGCCCGTGGCTCCGACGACAGCATAGTCGCCATCGATGGCAGCCGACGCTCCTAGGCGCTCGCTGTCGGGGAATTGGCTGATCGCGTAAATCTCCTGCTGAAAATCGAACGACGTCAGCAGAACGCGGTCTTCCAAAGATTCGATTTGGAATAGACCGGCGGGGTGATTGTGCGCGAGATCGGGTCGCGCGCGACGATGCGCGGCATGTGCCGGCGCTGGCGTGAGTTGCCCGAACAGCGTGCTCAAGACGCTGTGCGGTTCGCTGGAGAGTTGGCCCAACGATCGGCTGCCGGCTCGACGCGCACTGCGCGAACGGCTAAACCAGCCCAGGTATTTGCTGAAGATGTCAGCGCGACTGGCAGAACTTTCCGATTGAGTTTGGTGTTGAGTTTTTAGAACGTGGGATTTCGGGCCGGAAATGGTTTTCCGCATATTAGCTGGTGGTCCTCAATCGTGGGTGTTCAACTCTTTCGGATCAATCAATGGATGAATCGCCGCAATGATCATATGTCTGCCGGTCCGTCGGCGAGTCTCTTTTCAAGTCGTCGGTCGTATCGCTTTACGTGAGACGCCCGTGTCGTTCCAACGTCACTACACTTGTAGATTGCGAAATTTTCGCAAAGCATGTACCTAACACACCTTACCGACATTGAAAGAGCAAAGTAAAGCGCCGAATTCTGCCGCGATGCGACAGCTGCGGCGCATCGGCGTGCCGCCCGGTCGTCGATCGGGCGCGCGGTCGCGGGTGCTTACGAGCGAACGGTTTGTTCGGCGTCGATTTCTGGCTCGGGCTGTTGTTGCTGGTCCGCGAGTTCTGCCCACCACTCGAAGCCATGCCAACGCTGCATGACCGAGTCGATGATGTCTTCGGCGTCGGAACGTTTTTCATCCAAGAAATCATCAACACGTTCATCGATCGAGTCGATGGCGGAATGCAGTCTTGCCGGCAGTTCAGATTTTGCCTCGAGCCAGTCGTCGTGCTTATCGCGGAGGTGCGACAGCCAATACGCCTGCTGCGACTCCCAAAGGTCTTCGTATCGATCGGCGATGCGGTCGTGCAGGTAAGACAGTTTCGATTCGACGCGTTCGTGCACGTAAGACAACTTGGTTTCGATATGGTCTGTGACGTTTTGCACGACCTCAGTCAAGCGACTGAACACGGGAGGTTGCCCGTCAGAGGCTCGAAGTTGGGCCACCTCTTCGTTTGTGGTGACAGTTGTTGTGACAACTGGTTCGGGTGTCGCCGTGATTTCCGTTTGCAGTGGGCTGGTCACCGTTTGCGTGAGGGGAGCCGGTACGACAGCGACCGATGACTCGATCGGCGAGTCCTGCGCTGCAACGACTAACTCGTTCGATGTTGGTGTGTTGCCATCCGTTGGAGGCGAGTCGTCATCAGGGGGAGTCGATGGGTTAAGGTGATCTTGAATCTTATCCACGACCGTATCGACAACCGTTCGAGCCTTGTCGACGTATGGCAGTTTTTCAGGATGCTTCTGTGCGACGTGCGATTCGACCTTCATCAGGTAGGCGTCGACATGTGTGGCGACGGTATCGACAACCGTGGAGATTTTGTCGCGAATTTCGTCACCATGATCGCCGAGCCAATGCGCATCCCACTTGCTCTCCCAGCGTTGGCTCCATTCATCGAGATGCTGTTCGACGTAATCGATTTTGTCGGAAAGCACGTCGGACCAATTGTGCAGGCCATCGCCTGTGCCCCAATGAAAACCAAATGATGTTAGCAGAACACGGTCTTCGAGAGACTCGACGTAAGCCGATTGGGCGAAATCGTGCTGTATTTGGGCGCGGCGCTGTGTCGCCAGCGCTGGGGCGGGAGTGATGTGTTCCCAAAGTGTTGTTAGTGCGCTTGATGGTTGGCAGGTGAAATGGTCGACCGGCCGGCGGCGAGCCCGACGCAAGTCTCGCGAACCAGGGAACAAATTTAGGCATTTGCGAAAGAAGTGCGCGGCGATTCTCATTTGCGATTTCGTACTGCCGTACAAGTCCATTGTCGCAGCAGATTGATTCGATCTTTGGGCAGAAATCCGCATGTGGTGGTCCTCAAACGATGTCTTTCAGCTTCGCGGAGTTGGTGAAATCGCGGGCAGCAATCCGGCCGACGCCCGTTTGCACCGGCCAATGCGCCCCCCGTTGATGGTGACGATTTGGGATCGCAGGACGCCGCCAAATCCATACAAAACGTGCACTTATTGCAGTTTAGCGATTTCTAAAGAGCATTGTAAAGCGCCGAAATTGACATGCGAAACGGCGGCAGTTTGTTGGAAACCACACCGGCCGTCGTGTCGTTTGGAGCAACGAATTTGGCGAGTCGGATCGTCGGGTCCGGGCTTCCGGGGTGGCGTGCTG
>JANQRQ010000115.1 GCA_028284485.1 Planctomycetaceae bacterium
CAGCAGTTGCTGCGTTTTCCGGTCAAAGTGGAAGAGGGGCTGGTCTACATCGATGCTCCACTGCGATCGGTTGTTTCGAGCGATACACGCGTCGCGGCACAGAATTCGCCTCGGCGGAAGGGAGTTCCGTCGTGAGTCGAATCGGCAATTGGATTCAAGAGCGGATTCCGGTTAGCGGGGCACAGCTTGAAGAGCTGACCAATGAGCCAGTCCCGAATCACCTGAAACGGTGGTGGTTTTGCTTGGGCGGGACGCCAGCGTATTTGTTCGTGGTGCAAATCGTCACTGGTATTTTGCTGGCATTCTACTATCAACCGGCAGCTGAAACGGCCTACGAATCGGTGCGATACATCACCGAAGAAGTCACCTATGGGTGGTTTTTTCGCAGTATTCACAAATGGGCTGCAACATTGATGATCGCAGCCGTCATTTTGCACCAAATGCGCGTCTACTTTACCGCGGCATACCGACGCCCACGGGAATTGAACTGGGTGATCGGCATGTGCCTGTTGATGTGCACTTTGCTGGTCGGTTTCACTGGTTATAGTTTGGTGTTCGAGCAATTAAGCTACTGGGGGGCCACTGTCGCTGCCAACATTTGCGATGCCGTTCCGCTGTTGGGCGGTTGGACAAAACGGATGTTGCTTGCAGGCGAGGGCTACAACGAGCGAACGCTGTCGCGATTCTACATCATTCATGCCGCGATCTTGCCGACCACGATTACGCTTTTAGTTGTCGTGCATATCATCTTCATTCGAATGCATGGCGTGACCGAACTTCAGGATGATGAGGCAGCTGAAGACGAACCGAAGCATTTCGATTTCTTCCCCGATCATATGTTGACGGAATTGGCTATCGGACTCGTACTGATGATTTTGTTGAGTGCGTTGGCGACGATCCTGCCTGCAACACTCGGCCCCAAGGCTGACCCGTTGACAACACCGGAAGTGATCAAGCCGGAATGGTGGTTTTACGTGTCGTTTCGGTGGCTGAAATTGTTTTCTCTGACATTTGCCGTCATTAGCACGGGATTTATCGTGGCTGCGATGTTCCTGTGGCCTTGGATTGACAAGCTTTTACGACGATTGACCGGCAACGAAGATATCAGCGTCTGGATTGGTATCGTTGCCACGTTTTTATTGATCGGACTGACACTTTGGGAGGCGGCTGTGGCTCACTAGGTCATTGCGGCTGACTTGATCGGTGCGAGCGAAAAAAATAAGAACTTTGAGGGCCCATCCTTGGCACAGTCTTCATCCGACAAACGACCATAACCGGGAATTCTCAAGATGGAAATTCGCGACAGCATAGATGCCGTTTTGGATAGCAAAGAGGATCTCGGAAAGGTGTTTTACGACACCTTCATTAACCAATACCCGGAAGTTCAAGAGTACTTTGCTGACACAGATATGAAGCGACAGTCGGCGCTGTTAACGACGGCGTTGATCATTGTGGAAAGGTATTATTCGTCGCCAAACCCCGCCGTCGAGCAGTACCTGCAGTTCCTGGGGACGAAACACTACGACAAAAAAATTCCCAAGGAACTCTACGCCCAATGGAGTTTGGCCATGCTGCAAACGCTTTCGCAGTTTCATGGTGACGAATGGGACGAAGGTTTGGCTGCGCAGTGGCGGGAAGCCATACAAGTGGCCACAGAATTGATGTTTGACGGATACGACACACGCTATCACGTTTGAGGAAACGATCCAGATGAGTTTACGTGCCAAGCAGGTAATCATTTCGTTTTTGGCCGCAGTGTTCTTGCTTTCTTTGATCGTCGTGCAATGGATGGAAGTCGCTCGCAAACAGGCTGAGGCCGGTGTGGCTGCGCATCCCGTTTCCATTCCCGAAAGCTCGAAGAGATGTGTGGAGTGTCATCAGCAGCAGTCCCCCGGAATCGTCGACCATTGGGAAGGGAGTACGCACTCGGTGAAGGGCGTTGGTTGTGTCGAATGTCACAAGGCGGAAGACGACGATATCGATGCATTCAACCACTACGGATTTACCATCGCGACGGTTGTGACTCCGCGAGATTGTTCGGCCTGCCATCAAACTGAGGCCCACGAGTTTGCGGAAAGTCATCACGCCAAAGGGGGAAACATTCTGGCTTCTCTCGACAACTTCTTGGCTGAAACCGTTGAAGGTTCGCGGGAACCATTCAATCCGCATTCGCCGACGCCAGGAGGTGATTTCACCGAGGTCAACGGCATGGCAAGCGTCAATGTCGGTTGTAAACAATGCCATGGTAGCAAAGTGGCAGTGGAAGCGATCGATGGCAGTTTGATTACAGTGGATGAATTGCAGCCCGACGAGAACGGCAAACCGACTGCAACCGAATGGCTCGATAAAGTCAAACGAGATAACAACGGACGGCCCGTGCTTGCGGCCAGTAGCTGGCCAAATACCGGAATTGGACGCATCAACCTCGATGGTTCACTTGGGTCGTGTTCTGCGTGCCATTCACGTCACGATTTCTCGCCTCGGCGAGCGCGACAGCCTGAGAACTGTGGCAAATGCCATCTCGGCCCGGATCATCCGCAAAAGGAGATTTACGAAGAGTCGAAACACGGTGTCGCGTTTCGCGATTTGAAGGACCAAATGAATCTCGACAATGCGGATTGGGTTTTAGGCGAACATTACTCTGAGGCGCCGACCTGTGCGACCTGCCATATGTCGGGGCACTCCAAAAACCAGGGTAAAGTGACTCACAATGCTGGTATGCGAATATCGTGGACTAACCGTCCTCCGGTCAGTTTGCTGATGGACACAACCGAAAAGCACGAAGTTATCAAAGAGACCGATCCCGAAAAGCGCAAGGAGTTGGTGCACGATACATGGAAACAAAAGCGTATCCGAATGACCGAAGTCTGCACACATTGTCATACGCCCGCTTACGTCGATGCGTTCTACAAGCAGTACGACGATTTCGTGGTCAATTACAATGAGAAGTTTGCCAAGCCCGGGCAGAAGATTATGGATGCGCTCAAGGAGCATGGCATGATCACGTCGACGCAATTCGACGATGAAATCGAATGGACTTGGTTTTACCTATGGCATCACGAGGGGCGCCGGGCTCGTCACGGTGCGTCGATGATGGCACCGGACTATGCTCACTGGCACGGGATGTACGAAGTGGCCGAACGGTTCTATCAAGAGCTGATTCCTCAGGCGGAAGAGTTGATCGAGCATGCCGAGGAAGAAGGCGACTCGGACGCCGCCGGTGCAGTGCGCCAAGTCATCGACGATATCTTGGCCCGACCGGAGCACGAATGGTTCCGTGCTGAGAGCGCGGAATAGGCCAGTTTGTGCCAAGCTGCGAATGCTTACCGGCGTTTCTGCGCGCGATCCGCGTCGCTGACATTGTCGCGTGCTGCGCTGAACTGTTGGCGGGCACGATTTCGGTAGAATTGCTGAAACCGCGCCCGCGAAACGGTATAGTGGGGCAGTCGAATGGCGATCTGAAAGATTGCGCTTGGCTGTGACCACCAGCTTGATGTGTTCGCGGCGTCAACATTTTGGCTTTGCGATGAACGGAAAGACCGAAATCCTCGAGTGAACAGAAATTGTCCTGGTCAGGACAGATTGGAGATGGCGATGTTCAAGTTACAAGAACGATCCTTACTGATCAGGATTTCCGTATTTGCAGTCGTTGCTGTCATGGCTGGTGCGCCGTCTCAGGCCCAAGAGGTGTCATCGCCACCCGCCAGCGAAGCTGTGCAAATATTTGATGGCAAAACGCTCGACGGTTGGGTCGTCTTGAGTGGCAGCGCGACGTATCAGGTCGAGGATGGTGTGATTGTTGGGACCACCGCCGAGGGGAGTCCCAACTCGTTCCTGTGTACAACCCGAGATTTCGCGAATTTCGAGTTGGAATTCGATGTGAAATGCGATGCAGACCTGAATTCCGGTGTTCAAATCCGTTCGCACATTTACACCGTGGACACGCCACAGCCTTCGAATACAAGCCGCATTCGACTTGCGGGCGAAGTTTACGGCTATCAATGCGAGATCGCGCCTAAGAATGAAACATCAGGCAATTTCTGGGACGAAGGGCGACATACGCGTTGGCATGACGACCTGGCGGAGAAACCGGGGGCGCCTTCTGCGTATAAGCCGGGAGAATGGAATCACTATCGCATTGTCGCCAACGGGAACCAGGTTCAGAGTTGGGTGAATGGAATCGCTTGTGCGGACTTCACAGACGGCATGGACTCCTCCGGCTTCATCGGACTACAGGTGCATGGCATTAAAGCCGGGTCGGGTCCGTTTCAAGTTCGCTGGAAGAATCTTAAGTTACGCGAATTCAGCATCAATCCGGGGATCAACGACAGTTTTGAGTCTCCCGACGTCGAACAGTATACGGAGCGATTCGAGAGAGAGAGCCGCGAAGTGTACGATCTGCGGGAAGAGATCGTGGCCGAACTCGATTTAAAGCCCGGTATGGCAGTCGCCGATATCGGCACAGGAACTGGGCTGTTTACGCGTCTGTTCGCAAAGGGCGTGGGGCCTCAGGGTAAAGTCTACGCGGTGGATGTTGCCAAGAATTTTGTCGAGCATGCCGAAAAGTCGTCGCGGGATATTGGACTCAATAATGTCCAAGGGGTCGTTTGTACGGCTTCCGATTCGAGATTGCCCGAGAACTCCGTTGATTTGATCTACATCTGTGACACGTATCACCATTTTGAGTTCCCGTATCAGACAATGCAATCTCTGCATCGCGCACTTCGACCCAATGGACGGCTGATTCTTGTCGACTTTGTCAAAGAGGCGGGAGTCAGTTCGGAGTTCATTATGGGGCACGTTCGCGCACCCGAATCGCATTTCACGCATGAAATCGAACAGTGCGGTTTTCAGAAGGTCGGTAAATCAAACCTCCTCACCGAAAACTACCTACTGACCTTTCGTAAGACCGGTGGTGGGGCCTCTAATGTCGCATCTGCCGAGCCGACTGTACGCCGATTCGCCGACATTCCCTATCGAGAAGGGAACGACGCCTGGAAACTCGATGTTTTCATGCCGCCAGGGTCGTTTGACCGCCCTCGTCCAGCGATAGTATTTGTACATGGTGGAGGTTGGCGAGGGGGTGACAAAGGAGCAGGGCAGTGGCAAGCGTATCCCGAACGTTTTGCGCACCAGGGATATGTCACGGTGAGTGTGAATTATCGCTTAACCGATCAGGCTCCATTTCCAGCTTGTGTCGAGGATGTGAAATGTGCCGTCCGCTGGTTGCGCGCACATGCCCGGCATTATGGAATCGACGCCGGTCGGATTGGGGCATACGGCAATTCCGCGGGGGCCCATCTCGTTTCGATGTTGGGATTGGTTGGACCTGCAGCGGGATTGGAAGGGGACGGCCCGTATGCGGAACAATCGAGTCTTGTTCAGGCGGTCTGTGCGTCAGCGACGCCGACCGATTTCCTCAATTGGCATTCTCCGATTCAAGGACATCGTGCCCTGGAACCGCTGCTGGCCGGTCCGGAAGATTCACTGAATGCTCGAGCTGCTAAGGCATCGCCAATCACCTATGTCCACAAGGACGCGCCGCCATTCCTGCTCGTACAAGGTGGAAAGGACACAACTGTCGATATCAGTCAGTCGGACTCATTCGTCAAAGCCCTTCGTGAAGCGGGCGCAGCGGTGGAATACCTTACGTACGACGACGCCGGTCACGGAGTGTTCGGGCAAAACGCAAAAGAAACGTTGCCGGCAATGGAGAAGTTCTTCGGCGAAACGATCGGCGACAACGCCGATTGATGCTGCGTAGCAATCAAGGTTCTTGGTGCCGGTCTTGCTTGATACTTTCAATACCGGCGGAGCTCGCTGGGGCGACCGACTGGGCAGCTGCCGGTTTCTTTGCAGGGGCTCGTCGGCGAAAGGCTCGGCGGACGATTTGGTCCAAATCATCCAAGAACGTGTAAAGGACCGGGATCGCCAACAAAGTCAACAGCAGCGAAAGTGTTTGCCCGCCGACAGCCAGCACGGCAATCGATCTTCGTTCTTCAGCCCCCGGTCCCGTGGCAATCAGCAGCGGGAAAAGTCCGGCGACGAATGAAATTGTCGTCATCAGAATCGGGCGCAGCCGATCGCGGTTTGCCTGCATGATTGCCTCGTGCCGATCGAGACCTTGAAACCGCAATTGGTTGGTGTGGTCGACCTGTAGAATGGCCGCTTTCTTGACGACTCCAAACAAAACCAGGATGCCCAATGCCGAGTACAAATTGAGTGTTTCTCCGCCGATGTAAAGGCTTAACAGTCCAAACGGAACCGCCAAGGGCAGGGAAAGAAGGATCGTAATCGGGTGCACCAGGTGTTCGTATTGTGCAGCCAGAACGATATACATGAAGATAAACGAAAGGACGAACGTCCACCCCAAGTCGGCGATCGTCCTTTCAAGTTCGCGGCCTCCTCCAAGGACCTGAGTTTCGAATCCGACGGGGACTCCGATCTCTTCCGCAGCAGTTTGCAGGGCATTCACGCTGTCGCCCAGTGCATATCCCCCTTCGACATTGGCACGAACGGAAACCATTCTTTGCCGATTGAGCCTGTCGATTCGGGATGCGGCCATTCCGTAATCAAACGAGACAACGTTGTCGATTCTTGTCAGCACGGGGCGAGAAGGGTCACGCTCGGTCAATTGTAACTGCCGCGACTGCCCGGGATCGGGATTGGCGCGAACATACAGTTGTGAAATCGATTCGATATCTCGTCGATCGATTCCCACGAGACGTAATTCGACGTCGTACGCGTCGTCGATTGTTCTGTCTCGATATCGCGAAACGCGGTCATCACCGCCGACCGCCACTCGAAGAGTGTCGGCGATTTCCCGGACATCGACGCCAAGTGCAGCGGCCCGTTCGCGGTCGATTTGGGCCAAGAGTTGTGGGCTGTCGATTTCCAACGTTTTGTAAACGTCGACAATTCCCGGAATTGTTTCGGCCTTGTTAGCCAATTTGTCGCTGAATTCGATGAGTTTGGGGATATCGGAACCGGTAATGGCGAAGTCGATGTCAACCGGCGCACCTGTACGGAAGGATGTTAAGTTACGGATCGAAACTCTCACATCGGGGAGCGAAGTGAGCTTTCCGCGAATTTCGGACATCTTATCGCGCTGTGAAAAATTTCCGCGAAACGCTTCGCCAGGGTCACCTTGAATAAGCCCTTGGAAAAGGCGTTCCACCGAGAATGTTCTGGCAGTGCTGTCAACGAGTTTGATATAGAACTCAGCCCGGTTGACTCCACCAAAACTGCGCGTGCCCACTGTTGTCAAAACAAGATCAACTCCATCGACATTGGTCAGCGTCGATTCAATGATGTCGATAGACTCGCGCATGGAAGACAGGCTGGCGCCTTCGCGCGCCTCGAGTCGAATTTCGAATTCTGACTCGTCCACATTGGTGGGAATATAGTCTTGTTTGACGAGGTCATAGAGCACGACATTGGAGCCGATGACCAAAATCGACACGGCAAGAACCAGCCAGCGAAGTCTCAATGCGCCTTTGAGGCACCAGAGGTATGATGTCTCGATGATGTGATAGACCCCTCGCCTCGAAGCTGGTGCTTCTCCGGAAGACGTGGTCTTCCTCAGCAGTTTACTACACATCATCGGTGTGAGAGTAAAACTGACGAGCATCGAAACTAAAATTGCAACCGTTGCCGTCAATCCGAATTCATACAGCATGCGGCCGGTGACGCTCGACAAGAAAGAGACTGGGAGGAAGACGATCACCAGCGAGAGTGTTGTTGCCAAAACCGCCAGCCCAATCTCACGTGTTCCAAAGATGGCAGCTTCACGCGGGTTCAAACCCTTCTCTTCGATACAATGAAACACGTTTTCAAGAACAACAATGGCATCGTCGATGACGACTCCGACCATGAGAACAAGGGCCAACATGGTGACGTTGTTCAATGTGAACCCGAACGCGCGCATGAATGCGAATGTCGAAATGATCGAGGCCGGAATCGCCACCGAGGCAATCAACGTCGACCGCCACGACCGCATAAACAAAAGCACGGTTAAGCAGGCGAGAATGCTCCCCGCGATGAGGTGCCCCTCAATCTCGTGCAAGGCCGCCAAAATGTATCGCGATTGGTCCTGGATCACCGTGACTTCGACATCGTCCGGTAAAAGGACTCGGCAACGTGGCAGCCGGTCTTTGATTCCTTGGATGACTTCGACCGTGTTTTCACCCGACTGTCGCTGAACCTGCAAAACGACTGCCGGCGTGCCATTGAGTCTTGCCAGGGTTCGAACTTCCTTGGTGCCGTCGATCGCTTCGCCGAGGTCGCTCAATCGCACTGGCGTCCCTTCCACCGTATCGACGACGAGATCGGGGAAGTTTCGAGAATGGTCGACTCGCCCCATGGTGCGCAGGATCCGTTCGCGGACGCCTTCATTCAATAGACCACCAGGCACTTCGATGTTTTGCTGAACGAGCGCGTCGCGGACTTGCAGAATCGAGAGCTTGTGGGCCGCCAGTCGGCGGGCATCAATGTTGACTTGAATCGCGCGGTCGGCGGCCCCGGCGATTGTGACTTCCCCCACCCCGCGGGCCGATTCGATGACGTTTTTCACGAAGCGATCGGCGAGAACATACAGTTCCCGCGGATTGCGTGGGCCGGAAACCGCCAAAGTCAGAATCGGTGAGGAATCCGTGTCTCGTTTTTGGACGACCGGCGGGTCAATGCCGGGAGGCAAGCGGTTCGCTACGGCAGCCACGGCGTCGCGCACGTCCTGCGCAGCCGCATCAATGTTGCGATCGAGGTAGAACGTCGTGATCACAAATGACCGACCGTCGCTGGAAATTGACCGCAATTCATCGATGCCGGCAACAGTGGCGACGGCATCTTCAATGATTGCCGTGACTTCCGATTCGACTTCCTCAGCCGCCGCTCCGGGGTAGTAGGTCCGCACATAGATCGTGGGCATATCCATGTTCGGCAGGCGGTCGACACCAAGCTGGGGAAAAGCGGCGATTCCGGCGACGATTAACGCCGTAACAATCATTAAGGCGAAAACCGGACGTTTGACGCAGATTTCAGCGAGCCAATACATGTCCTGCGTTCCCTGAATCGCCTTTGTGAAAAGGCTTGTCTGCCGACATCTTTCGAGAGACCAATCACCAATAGACGATCGAACCCGGTCTCAATCGGATTCAGGATCGGCGTTGTTCTGGACGTGCTCGGCCTTCGTAAGTGTCGAATTCGACTCAGCGCTGTTGGTTATGGGAGTGATCTTGGCGATTAACCCTTCTGCTCCATGTTTCAGAATCACGTCCCCGTCAGACAAGCCATCGGTAATCTCGATTCTACCATCGCGACGTTGGCCGGTCTCGACGATTTGCTCTTGTGTGATGCCGTCAACGACTTTCCAAACTTTTTCTGCACCGGCGAATTCCACAACGGCTGAGGCCAATACTGCAATCGCCTGGGCCTTATCGTCTAGTACGACCTCGGCTTCTGCAAATAAACCGGTCCGCAATCGCCCATCGCTGTTATCCACCTTGGCTTCGAACAACAAAGCACGGCTCAGTTCATTGAGAGCCGGACTGATTCGGGTCACTTCGACGAAAACCAGTTCCGGAATGGACTCGATTTTCAATCGGACCTTTTGACCCACCGCAAGCTGTTGAGCATGCCTTTCCGGCATCGTGCCTTGGAACTGCAGGGGATTGGTGCGCACCATTGTCACCAAGGCATTGCCGACTTGGACATAGGCCCCCGGTCCGACGTGGCGGAGTTGAATATGTCCGTCATAGGGAGCGCGAATAACGGCTTCCTTTAAGTACTGTTTTGCCAACTCCAACTCGGCGGATTGAACGTAGATTAACGCGATCTTTTCGTCGACGTTGTTTAAGGCTGACGCATATGCGGCCTCGGCCACGCGTTCTGCGGCTTGAATCTGTTCGAATTCCGAATTGGAAATGGCGTTTTTCGGCCGCAGTTGATTGGCACGTTCCAGTTTGGCCTTGGCTTCGTCCCATAAGGCTTTTTGCTGGCGTACCGGAGGAGCGTTTTCGCGGTTGAGGGACTCCACAGAGTCGTCGGAGCCCAGTCCGACAGCCGCGCGTGCTTGTTGGAGTTGGGCTTCGGCTTGCATCACTTGGAGCCGAAAATCTTCCTGGTCCAAAGTTACGAGCGGGTCGCCAGCATGCACGACGTCTCCCAGGTCCACGTGAACGTCCGCCACTCGACCGGCGACCTTGGCACCCACCGCCGAAACCTCGTCGGCGACCAGACTCCCCTGCGTGCGGACCGTAAACGGCCAAGTTGCCGAATCGACTTCTAGCACTTCCGCTGACAGCGTCGGTATTTCAGCTGCGTCCGAAGACGTTTCACTCGGCCCAGTCGCTTCCTGATGGCATCCCATAAGGGCAACCATACTGCAGGCCAGAAAGCCTTCGGGAATCAACCGGCAGATTCGGGAGGGCCAGTGTTTACGGTCCCGGCGGAATGGCATGAACGGCGGCTTTCAAAGCATAAGACTGAAATCCAGCGGAACCTCGTCGAATTCACGCGATGCTCGCGAGTTCTCTATTGCTATCAAAACCTGCCGATGTATGGTTTGTCAATTCCACGCTCGGTCTGTTTGGCGGCAAACGTAGCACGCTGATCCAGGTTTTCATCAAAATGGCCAAGTGACGGTGCGGTCGCGAGGTATGATTTTGGACCTGGCGACATCGCGTGATTCTTCAAGCACTTTGGTTCAGGGGGCTTCCGGGAGATGGAGACGTCTCTCCGTCTAGTTTTACTGTAGCGGCCGGCGCTCGGTGAATTGCGTCGAAAACGATTCGAAAGTCGCTACATCAATTTCGAGCACGCTCTCGGGCTGGCTTCGCCTTCACCTGCGCGATCGCGAAGAATAGGGGGTCTCGGGCGGATGCTTTCGATTGATGAGAACTCACGGCCAAGCTATCGGATGAATTGCGACACGTAATCTTCCCCGAGGCCAACCTCCGCGAAGTGTTTGCGGCACATATCTATCTTGGTGTGTACGTCGTCGTATCCACAGGTCTCGCCGGCATCGTCGAAGTAGATGAGCGCGCCAGAGATATGAAAGAAAGTAATCATTTCTTCGACGCCTTCGTCAACAACGAGCGTATGAATCTCGCCCGGTGGCTCGAAGACATACATGCCGGCATGGGCGACCCAGTCGTGTTCCAAGTACCGCCATGATCCTTTGATGACGTATCCGTGCACTGTAGCAGGATGCCGATGGCGGCTGAGTACGCCCGATTTTCGGACGCGTAGCAAGTTCACCCACTGTCCTTCGGTGGTATTCAGCAGCAACGGTCGAAACCAGACATTGGGTGCTTGGGGAACCCATAGTCGCTCGTCTTCTGGCAAGGCCGCTATCGCCATTTCTGGGATTGCATATGGGGGAGCAAGGTCTGATTGGCCCATGTTTTTTCAATTCCTCGAGTCTGAAAGCGATTCGAACCTTTCGATGTTGTCAACGCAATCGCGAACTAATGACCCGCATGAGATGGCCGTTCCGATGGGAACGGTAACATGGAGGTCACGATCAGATCGTTATTCGCCAATTGCGATCTACGCGACAGAGTATCCTCCGTCGACTGGCAATACGACTCCTGTGATAAACGACGCGGCTGACGAACACAAGAACAATGCGGCTCCCGTTACATCGTCCGGAAGCCCCCAACGTCGCATCGGTGTGCGATTGACGATCGAAGCACTGCGAGTCCTGTCATCGACGAGCTTACGGGTCAGGTCGGTTTCGATCCAGCCAGGCGCGATGGCATTGACTCGAATGCCCTCGTCCGCCCAGGCAATTGCCAAAGACTTTGTTAATTGCGCCACGCCTCCTTTGCTGGCGCTATATCCCGGCGCGACTCCACTGCCAAAAAATGTTAGCATCGATGCAATGTTGAGAATACATCCCCGGCTGCTGTTCAATTGCGGCCGGCATGCTGTGCACACTCGCATCGTGCCCGTCAGGTTGACGTCAATGACTTTCTGGAAGCCGGCATCGTCAAATTCCGTGCCGTCTCGGAGAATGATTCCAGCGCAATTGACGAGGATATCGAGCTGATCAATTTGGTTGACCAAATTGGTGATCGCATCGCCGTCGGTGACATCCAGTACTGTCGCTGCGATGCCGCTCACAGATGACTCAAAGTCATTGACCTCCCGTTGAGAAACGCCAGTTGCGATGACTTGGCAGTCAACGGAATTTAACGCCTTCGCAATGGCCGCACCGATTCCGCCAGTGCCGCCTGTGATCAGGGCGCGTTTTCCAGCGAATTCGTCGGGATTCAATCGTTTATTCCTGAATAGTCGGGTGTGACTTAAGCTGCCATTGTTCACCGAAAAAACCAGCGTCGGCAATTCGACCAGGCCCACGCGAGTGCGGTGGTGTTCGCAAATCGACGATGGCCCAATCGGGAAGTTTTGGGACCTGCCGTGCATTGTTCAAATAGTCGTATTCGCGGTAGGTGAATCCACTGTTGAGAACGATATACCGGCTCGGGTTCAACGGATTCGGATAGATCAACAACGGAGCATGGTGGGCTGAAGAAAAACTTCTCTCGCCCACGTGGATCTCACCGTCATCCCAGGAAATCGGAAGCTGATCGGCCACGCGGTTTATGAGGAGGTTACTATTCGAATCTCCGAATAAGATCAGATTGAAAGCCTCAATATCCTCTTCCGAGATTTCGGTGTCGTTCTTCACGCGGGCCTCGCCCCGAAAATGCCGCCGCCAATGCTCGACGGCATGGCGCAACTCAGCTTGTGCCCAGTCGTCGACGGTTCGGTTCCTCGCCGGTTGTGTCGGGCGAACGATGACGAATGCGTCCATAAAGGCATCGTCAATAGGGCCCTGAAGGCCAGGTTTTTTACGCAACTGATTGGCGGGCAAGGGGCCGATTTGCCACCGATCGTGCGTACGGTGTATTGAACATTGCCATGATCGGTCAGACTGTGGTTGAGGGGCGACCAGCGACTGCCCATCGATGTTCAGCGTAATCGGCTTCGTGATATCAAAGGGGCATTCCCCAGCCGGCATTGAGAAAGTCAATGCCGCGATTTTGCGCGTTGTCGCTGCCAGCTGAGAGTTCTCGTTGTATTCGGCTTCGATGCGTGCCTGTTCCCAATGCTCATCAAGCGCGTCGATCGTGACCCAATGCATTCGATTGTATTTGAGCGTCCAGGTAACGAACTTAATGCGGTTCGGTAACCGTTCCCGGCCGGAGAGCGCCAGTGAACGCAACTTATCCTCAATAATTGGTTTGGATTCGGCGTGTATCCGATGCGCCGTGTTTGGGCCGATCACATGAGTCAGGTTGATATTCTCCCGCTTCAGTGCACCCGCCATGATCTCAGCGGCTTGCCGTTGTCGATCGATCTCTCCGCTGTAGGCGACGGTGGGGCAATGAAAGAGATTGACTGCATAGTCCGTACAATCATAAAGATGCCAGAGCTTGCGCTCGTACCAGGTGGGGTCTAGCGTTTCGCCTTGGAAGACTTTCAAGAATTCGGGCGTTTCCGAAAAGCCGGCACCGGGATTGGCAGCAAACCACCGGTCGGCATAGTGGACTGCGAATTGCCAACAGGCGGCTCCGCCCATCGAAAAGCCGCGAACCGAGATCCGGTCGTCATCAATCCGGTAACGCTGCTTGACCGAGTCGAGTGCTTCCAAAACATCGACTTCGCCTGCGAATTTGAAAGCGTTCGAATAGCGGCCATAGGGGTGAAGAACGATCGTGTCCTTCGGGGCATATTGCCCAACCTGTGACATGCGCTGCGAAAGAAAGTTGACCTCACTCAGCGTTTCGCCCCGACCATGGAACCACAAGTCACAGCGGACAGGGTCGGTGCCAGTTTTCTGATAGCTTTCCGGCACGACGAGCCCATACGGTTGGACGGATCCATCCAGCTTCGAAACGTATCCCCGCACGACGAGTCCGGTCTGGCTGGTCCAGGGAGCATGCCCATGGGAGAGTTGTTCTGCTCGTTCCAGTCCGACCTGTAGCAGTTCCATCGCATGGCGAACGTCGCGGTCCGTGAAGAATTCCCGATACCGGAGGGCCGAGTCGACTGCGACGTGGAATATCTGAATATCTGGCAGCAGCTGGCGAATTCTCGAGCCTTCTTCTTCCTGCTGGAGCCGCTGAATCGCAGATTTCAGTCGGGCCAGATCGGTTTCCAGCTCGGCTCGGTCTTCGTCAGTGATTTCGATCCCCAGTTTGGGAATCCGCCGGACTTTTTTTGGGTCATTGTCGGCTGGTCCGTCTGCCAGCACGAGGCTCGCCGCAAGTGCTGATAATAGCGTGAATGCTGTAAATCTTTTCATGGAAATGGCTTTCGTCGATGGTTTTCGTTCCGTCGTCGAAACATGCATTTTCCGACTTGGTCCCGGGGGATGGGCATTCACGGGAAAACGGTCCGGTTGTTGAAACGATGTTTGCAAGTGCGGTTGACCCGACAAATTGCAACGATCATAATACGACTGTTATTGAGACTCAGTCTCATTAACTGGTTTCGGAATGGTTGCGAGGTCACAATTCGAAATCGCCCGAATCAACGAGACATCCCAACGCATCCGGTTGGCAGAATTCGTACCTGCCAACTCCATATGCTCAAGGGAAGCGGCGTAGAATTCAAGGAAAACGACGTTGAGCTACTCAACAGACCCTGTCATCTGCCACTGCCTGAAAGTAACGGCATCGGAAATCCGTAGCGTTGCTGATGTCACCGGGTGTCGGTCGGTCAAACAGATTATGGATACGACAGAAGCCGGCAAAGGGTGCACGGCCTGTATCGCGCGTCTCCAGATGCTGATGGCCGAATGTCAGGATCCCTCGGCGCCCTCGCCCATCTGCATGGCGAGATAGTTCTGGATGCCGACTTTTTCGATCAGGCCGATCTGAGCTTCGAGCCAATCGACGCTTTCTTCTGATTCGACCAGAATCTTCTCCATCACTTCCTTGCTGCCAGTGTCTTTTTCGTCCATCGCCAGCTTGATGGCGTCGTTGTAGGCGCTGACGGCGTTGATTTCCAAAGTCAGGCTGTTCTCGAGTTGTTTGGGAACGTCCTGACCCACGCGAATGACATCGTAGCGCGCAATTTCCGGAACGCCTTCGAGAAACAAGATGCGGTCGATCAACTGTTCCGCATGCTTCATTTCCTCGATCGATTCCTCGTAGAAATGGCTGGCGAGTTTATTAAACCCCCAGTCGCGGCACATCTTCGATTGAATGAAATACTGATTGATGGCCGTTAGCTCGATGGTCAATCCTGCGTTCAGAGCTTCGATGACCTTATCGCTACCTTGCATGGGTTCCTCCCGGAATGCGTCAATGCACTTCTTGATTCAAAGGTCGACAGCGATCGACCAGTCGTGCTGATTCTAATGACATCACTTCGAGCTGGTCTAGCTTGTGAACCGGGAATTCTCCATGAAGTGCAGATTTGATGCACTGCTGCTACTGAGATTCAGTCCTAAAAAGAAACGAGTCATCAGAGCCGGCCGCTGCGAAAGATTCCGAAGATGAGCCAAATGCCCAACAGCATTGAGAGAATGAATACGGGCAATGTAATCCAAAGGGAATCAGCCCGCGTGCGGATGATCAGCGCCGATGCGACGACAAGTGCCGAGATCACCATACTGATCACAATGCGATTGCTTGACCGATCGAGTTCAGTAATCAATTTGTCAAGCCGCCTGTGTTCCAATTGGATCCGCAAATCGTCCTTGCTGACTTTCTCCAAGATGCGACCGACTTGTAAGGGAAGGTCATGTGCCACTTGTCCAAATGTGCGCAATTCGGTTGCCAATCGAGTAGCGATATTCTTTGGGTGATAGCGCTCGCGAACGACATTCTCGATGTAGGGTCGAAGAATCTCTGCTAGGTTGAACTCGGGATCGAGGCTACGCCCAACGCCTTCGAGCGTTACGATGGCCCGGATCAATAGCATCAAATCGCTCGGACAACGAATGGCGTGCGTCGTGAGGATGTTGATGAAGTCGTTCAGCATGTTGCCGACATTGAGTCTGTCGAGCGGCAATCCGTAGTAGTTTTCGACGAAGTCTCGGACGTCCGCTCTTAGCAAGGCATTGTCGATCGGTTTCGAGGGTTTACCGATGCTTTGCACGATTTGAACAGCGGCCTTCACATCGCGGTGCGAAATCGACAGGAACAAATCGACCAGCGCTTCGCGTTTTTCCTCGTCGAGCAAGCCCACCATGCCGTAGTCCAACAGGCAATAGGAGCCGTCGTCGAGGATTCGGATGTTTCCAGGGTGTGGGTCACCATGAAACAAGCCGATTTCGAACGCTTGTTTCATGAAAATCCGCGCCCCATTTGCAGCAATATCGTGGCGAGAGACGCCCAACGCGTCGATCCTCTCCAAGTCGTCGATGTGGCAACCTTCGACGAATTCCATCGTCAGGACGGCATCGGTTGTCAGCTGTTCGTAGACTTTGGGGACGTAGAGTGTCGCATCATGACGGAAGAGTTTGGCAAACTCGATGATCGTTCGCGATTCGCGTGTATAGTTCATCTCCCGCCGAATTGTCCGCGCGAAATGATTGACCAATCCGACCGGATCGAAGATCTCCGCTTCGGGAATATATCGGTCCAGTAGCAATGCCAGTTCTTCCAACAAGGAAAGATCCCGCTCCACCTCGCGAATGACGTTCGGGCGGCGAATTTTGACGGCGAGCGGCGTCCCATCGTGGTGACGGGCCCGATGCACTTGACCCAATGAGCCGGCCGCGACGGGGACCGTGTCGAAGTCGGCAAACAATTCCTCAACCGGTGCACCCAACTCAGATTCGACTTGGTGGACCGCTTCATCTCCGGAAAACGGTGGCACATTTTCTTGAAGCTTAGCCAATTCTTCGAGAACGTCGGCCGGTACAAGATCGGGCCGCGTACTGATGACCTGACCGAATTTGATGAAGGTCGCCCCAAGGCTTTCGAAAGCCATTCGAATTCTGACAGCCATTGTCAGTCGCGGCTCAGGTTCAGCGGGCTTACGCAGCAGCACGCGCTTGCCCCATTGGAGGTAGCGCCTAAGATGCAGTCGTTCCACCAGATCGCCGAATCCGTGATTCAATAGAACCGTAGCGATCTCACGGCTGCGCCCCAGGTTTCGAATGAACCTCAAGGGATGAGTATCCAAAGTTCATTCCTTGTTAATGTTCGTGAAGCATTTCAACGTATGACGCTGACTTGCGGCCGCAACAATCGCATTTTGTCCTATGATAGCTGGCTCCCACGGGCCAGAAACGCCGACGACAAAAAGTAAACGGCACTCGCCGACTGCCTGCCGGCATTCATTTCGCCAAGACCTGCACCGTCGGAGGTATCAACCGGCCTGGACTATTCGGGAAACAACTGGCGAATCGGTCGCACGGAGCTGGTAGCGGGTTCTTGAGTGTGAACGTACAAGCAATTGCCCGCGATTCCTGTTTCGGGCAAATCAGACTAACAACTTTCGGTACATGAAATGTAACGAATCACATGACCGAGAAGTAGTTTTCGACGGCAAAATCGAAAGCGGCGTTCGACAGTTTTTTCGGTAATGATTTGTAAGTACAGTAATTTCGGACCTGTAGCAACAAATCCCGCGGCTGACACGCCCGGAACGGTCTTTCGATGGCTCGATAATGAGTTTCGATTAAGTAATCGACTGTCCCCTTATTGTACTCGAATCCTAATAGGGGGCACATCAGTTCGAACAAAGCATGGAATTCCTCATAGGTGGGATCCATCGCTTCAATCTTGTACGGAATTCGCCGTAAGAACGCGCCGTCGACAAGGTCTTTCGGTTCCAGGTTGGTCGAGAAGATGATTAATTGATCGAATGGAACTTGGATCTTCTTTCCGCTCGGCAAATTGAGGAAGTCGTATCGCTTTTCCAGGGGGACGATCCAACGGTTCAAGAGTTCGTCGATCGGCATGCGTTGTCGTCCAAAGTCGTCAATGACCAAGGTGCCACAGTTGCTCTTCAGCTGCAGCGGCGATTCGCAGATTTTTGTTTGCGAGTTTTGCACGACCTCGAGCTCTTTCATGGTGAGCTCGCCACCGGCGATGACCGTCGGGCGTACGATTTGGACCCAGCGCTGGTCAACCCCGGACAAGTCGAACAAACCGTCGTGCCCGGCTTCTTCGACAACTTCGTGGACCCCCGGGTCGAACAGCCGGATAATATCGCCATCGATACCTAGCGCTCGGGGAATCCAGATCGTGGATCCAAACGCTTGCGTGACTCGTTCGGCGATACTCGTTTTGCCGTTCCCTGCCTCGCCGAATAGAAACATGCCGCGGCCCGAGTTGACCGCTGGGCCAAGCTTGTCGAGCATTTTTTCACTGATGATGAGGTCCGAAAAAGCATCGCGAAGCTCGTCTTCGGTTGCCGTTTGTTTGGCGATGCTTTGGGCCTCCATGGCTTTGAGATAATCCCGCAGAGAGACCGGTGCCGAACCGAAATACGTACACTCTTGCGCGTAGGATCGAGCCCGGTCCCGGCCTTGTTCGGTAATGGCGAAATCGTAGTCGCCGACTTCAGCCGTTCCTTTAAAGGCTAGCAATTGATCCTGTTTCAACTGCTTCATGATCGGATCGACGATGCCATACGGCAGTCGAATCTGAGCGCACACCTGCCGCCCTGTTGCCGATCCCTTTTGGAATAAGAACTTGAGAATGATGCGCTCGACTTCCTCGAAGGTCAGTCCGGTTTCCTCGAGCGCCTGCGGTGCTGTGGGACGGAATGCTTCATCAGGATCGACGTCATTCTCGCCCAGAAGCGTGTTCACTCGGTCGAACAGGTCCGAAAGGTGTGCATCGGATTTTACAGCCGATGCAAGTGCTTCCGGCTCGACAGGGAATTCAGATTCTGAATCCGGTTCGGGTGAGTCGCCGGACTCGGTTTCCTCATGATTGGCCGCTTCAAGATCGTCGAAATCAAGATCGAGATCGTTCGGGTCAGTCGCCGTCGCCGGCGCATGATCATCCGACGTTTCCGCCTTCTCCTTGAGAAGTTGCGCGAGAAACTCTGCTGGGCTCAGCTTTGATGAGGGATCTGACATACGAGGGGCAGAAATGGTTCATCGGTGATAAAGCGCGAGATGCACTGAAAGTTAGGTCACATCGAGAGGTACGTCAAATCGGACATGGCGCCAGTTGTGGACAAACGGCTGCTGCGGATGGGAGAATCGTTACTTCGTGTTATCGTCTTAATGATCATTGACGACACGTTCGTCAAATTCAGATTCGAGGTTCAAATCCGAGTCGATTCGCCGTTCCGAAGAGCCAAAATGAATCGGTTATTCTACTCACCATTTGGTGTTCATGCGTATGTCGGCACGGCCCCATTGGATCGAAGTCACGCGCGTCGCGACGAGTCGAGAAATCGAATTTTGGCAGAACTGTCGAGCAGCATTAATGCGATCGACCACCCGAAAGTGATTAATCGGTACAATAGGACGGTCGACGCAGCGCGTTCCGCGTCGCTGCGCAGTGGCACATAAAGTGAAGAAACATTTGCAGATTAACCACAAAGATGAGTGGCGGCATGAGATTTCAAGATCGAGTGGTCATTGTCACGGGGGGAAGCAAGGGGATTGGTGCCGGTTGCGCTCGCGTATTCTGTCAAGAAGGTGGACTCGTTGCGATCCTGGCACGCGGTACAGAGGAAGGCGAATCGTTGGCTCAACAATTGAGTGACGACGGTCCCGGGCGCGCGATCTTCATACAGTGCGACGTCTCGCAACACAAGCAGCTGGGGCAGGCCGTTGAGCGAACAGTTGCCGAGTTTGGACGTCTCGACTGCATCATCAACAATGCAGGGGCTCACCCTCCGGCAACGAGTCTGGATGACACGAGCGTCGAGATGATGGAAGAGCTAATGCGGACGAACTACATCAGCACTTTTGCCGGCGCGAAATACGCTCTACCCCATTTGCGGAAAACGAAAGGGACGATCATCAACATGTCATCGATGACGGCAATCCTTGGCCAGGACCGTTCCAGCGCGTATTGCGCCACCAAAGGGGCACAAGTCAGTTTGACCAAGGCGTTGGCGATCGAATTGGGGCCCGACGGAATTCGAGTGAACGCCATTCTTCCCAGCAACATTGATACACCCCTGATGCGCGACTGGGCGGCGACTCTCGACGATCCGGAATCAGCGCTGGCTCGAGTATCAGCAATGCAAGTCTTTGGTCGCATGGGGACTTCAGAGGAAATGGGCCGAATTGCACTCTTTTTGGCAACCGAAGATTCCAGCTTTTTGACGGGTCAAGCGATCGAGGCCGAAGGCGGCGCGAGCCTCGATTACTAAAGTGACAGGCGTTTCAGGCTTCGCTGATAGCACTCGCAGCAACTGCTTCCGAGCGCAAATCGGAATCCCGAAAACGTGGTAAGTTAAAAACACGATTTTGCAGGTCCAGCCCGGACAGGTGCGGGAGAATCTGAGCCCGATGCCGGCAATACCCGACCCGTTCGCTCCGTTGAAAACTGAGTTGGTTTGTCTAAGATAGGTATGTTTGGCGACTCTTTTGAGTCTGCTGAACGGCGCGGACATTCTCGCCGTCTGCATCCTACCCAATTGCCTGCCTTCCTTATTCTTCCGTGGAGAAAAACGAACCGTGAGCGGCGAAAACCTTGATGCTCTTGTATCGAAAGCGAAAGACGACCTGGATGCGCAAGTCTGCGAGATCATTGAATGGCACTTCAATCCCGAGACGGGATGTCCGTTTTGGTTGGAGAAGGCCCAGGAATTCAACTTTGATCCACGCAAGGATGTGAAGTGCTTCGACGATTTGAAGAAGTTTCCCTCGTTCGAAGATGAATGGCTCCGAGGTGGGCCGGTCAGACGCTGGCTTCCGAAGGGATTGGAGAATGAACCGGTTTACGTATTTGAGACCGGCGGCACGACCGGAATTCCTAAAACACGAGTCGCATGCAATGACTTCCGAACCGATTATGAAGTCTTCAGTGGCACGTTGCCCGACGAATCATTCCCGCGCGGGAGCAATTGGCTGATGTTGGGGCCTTCGGGGCCTCGACGATTGCGGCTGGCCGTTGAGCACTTGGCACAATTCCGAGGAGGCATTTGCTTCTGTGTTGACCTCGATCCGCGATGGGTCGTCAAGCTGTTGAAGCGGGGCAAAGTTCAGGACATGGAAGAATACCGTGATCATGTGATCGACCAAGCGATGACGGTCTTATCGGCTGGTCACGACATCAAATGCATGTTTACGACGCCAAAATTGCTGGAAGCATTGGCCATGCGCTTGATTGATGACGGGTCGAGCATAGCGGAAGCCGGGATCACCGGGATTTTCTGTGGTGGAACGGAGTTTACCCAACAGTGGTATCGTTTCGCCAAAGAAGAACTGCTCGGCGACGATGTTTATATCACTCCGACATACGGCAACACATTGATGGGGTTGGCTTGTGGCAAACCGTTTGTGCCGGAAGACAACTACAAGATTACCTACTATGCTCCGCAGCCCAGAGCGGTGATCGAGGTGGCCGACTTCAAAGATTCCAACTTGAATGTTGGATACGGAGAGACGGGGCGAGTGAAGTTGACCACGTTGACCAAGGAAATATTCGTTCCCGGATTCCTCGAACGTGACGAGGGCGAGCGGGAACAACCGCATGAGAAATACCCGTGGGATGGCATTAGTGGCGTGCGTCCATTTCATGAAATTGCCAAGGCCACAACGGTAGGTGTTTACTGAATTTGTTTACGAGTCGCGAGGAGTCGACGAATCGCCAAAGAGGGTGTTGGCCGTCTCCCCCGCAGACTGATTGATTCCGGACCAGGTTGAAAGTTCTGGTTGCTGAATCAAATCCCTTTTTCATCTAAGGAGCGTTCCGTGTTGGAAATCCCTGTCATTCGTTGGGGCAAGCCGTACGAAAGTCTGGAAAAGGACGATGTCGTTCATTTTGAAACCGGCGAGGTCCTGGCGCAAGTTCATCAGGCCAATGGTGGACTGATCAAGGTCGACATGCGCAAAGCGCCGAACGCTCGAAAAGTTCTCTGCGAAATCCCCATTCCCGACTTGGTGGAGATGTGCAAAAAAGCAGCCGACTTGTACCTTAATGCCGAACTTCCACTCGGAAACGGCACCCAAACTCCGGAAGATTTCTACCGGATGCAATCGGCCACAACCGGGTTGCCGGAGCACATGTGTGCCTCCAATATGAAGAAGAACTCCTTCGTGTTGAACAACATGGCGGAGATTCTCGATGCCCTGACGCGAGGGCTTCCGTATGACATCCTGACAAACGGCTTCGGCAAGGAAGAACGGGGTGTCATGGTCAGTTACCAGGCCAATGCTCCCGTATTGGGGATGGTGTTGCCATCGAACTCGCCTGGCGTACATACGTTGTGGATGCCGGTCATTCCGATGCAGGTTGGTTTGGTACTCAAACCGGGACCTCAAGAGCCGTGGACACCGTACCGCATGTACGAGGCGTTCTGTCAGGCCGGCGTACCACGTGAAGTCTTCTCGATTTATCCAGGTGGTCCGGAAGTGGGTGCTGCGGTCTTGGCAGACTGCGAGCGAGCCATGATCTTCGGCGGTACGCCGACAGTCGAACGCTATCACGGTAATCCGCGGGTCCAGGCCCACGGACCGGGCTTCAGCAAAGTCCTGTTTGGCGACGATATGGTCGACGATTGGGAGCAGTACATTGATCTGATGGCCGACAGTGTGCTGGTCAATAGCGGACGCAGTTGCATCAGCTGCTCCGGGATATGGGCGTCGCGACACGGAAAGGAAATCGCCGAAGCTTTGGCCGAACGACTCGGCCCGGTCGAACCACTTTCGCCGACCGATCCGAATGCACCATTGGCCGCCTTCACTCTGCCGGGAGTCGCGGAGGCAATGAATGCACAAATCGACGAGGGTTGCAAAGTAGGCAGTGTGACCGAAGTCACCGAGAAACACCGGGGTGGTTCGCGATTGGTCCAGCAGGAACGGTGTGACTATCTCCGTCCAACTGTCCTTCACTGCAGCGACCCTGCTGCCGAAATGGCCAATACCGAGTATATGTTTCCGTTCGTGTCGGTTGTCGATTGCCCTCAAGAGAAAATGATCAAGTCAATTGGTCAAACACTTGTCGCCAGCGGCATCACCGAAGACCCAACGTTTTCCCGTCAGCTATTGGATGCGACAAACATTGATCGGCTCAATATCGGGGCTGTCAAGACGATCGCATTGAATTGGCTGCAACCGCATGAAGGGAATATTGTCGACTTTCTGTTCCGTGCCAGGGCGTTTCAAAATAGTCCGCCGCCAGCACATTGATCGATACTTGCATGTCCAACGATTTGGAATGCAGTGGGATCGTGCTGCTTGCCGAGTCACATGTCGGCCGTTCCGGCAGCGATAATTGGCAATTCTGTAAACTGAGTGGATTGGTAGCGGTGCACTTGAGTTCGACGGACATGTCATCGCGTGCACCAGCGTAGTCGCTCTGGGCCGGACAATGCGTCGGGCATCGCAGGAAGATGCGACGTTCGAGTCTTGCGCAACAAAGATCGGCATTCTCGCGCTCCTTTGAGACGGTATAATATTTACCGGAACGTCCTGAGATTCTTTCGGGATGCGTTTGTGCACATCGATTTTTCGCGTAAGTCCGGTACCAGCCGGGTCGAGATCACGAATTGAATTCGAAGGTAAGAGGTGAACATGGATTGTCGCACACCGCAAGAGATGAGCCATCCCGTCGCCTTTCGGCGAGCCGGTCTGAGTCTTTTTCCTTCGTTTGTGCCGATCTTTACGGCGGCCTTGCTGCAATTATCGTGCACGGCAGCGCTTGCGCAACGGCAGCGATTTGAAACTCCCAATCGTAATGCACCACGTACGATCGTCGAATGTGAGTTATTGACCGACAATCGGGGCGCACCGCTTCAGGCCCAAGAGTGGGGACGTGTGTTTCAGCGGTTAGAAGTCGAGCTGCTTGTTCGTCGCGGCACTTTGAATGAAAAGCTGGAAACGAAAGAAGAACCATTCGGACGTTCGCGCACCGTCAAGATTATCGGCAAGCTTAATCGAGATGGGACGATTCAATTCGTTGATCGATCGTTTTCTCTCGCTCAGGCTGCGGCTCTCGCCGAGTGGCTTCAAGAACTAAAAACCTACGGTGCGCAAGGTGCCCCTACGGGAAAGCCCGCGTTTGGACTGAATCCACAGCAGTTCGCTGTTGTTTACACGGCATTAAGTGTGGAGGTCAAAACAGAGTTGCAAGGATTATCTCTGGAAACGGCTTTGGCTCAGCTCACATTTCCCAGCGATTTGCCAATCCGCATGAGCATTGCAACTCGAGCGTGGTTGAAGACCCATCCCGAATTTGGTGGAGTCGCGCAACCTGTTGCAGGCCTGAGCCAAGGAACGGCTTTAGCAATCACACTTAACCAATACTCCTTGGGGTTTCGACCATTGCGGACACCGTCCGGGTCGATCGAATTGGCTGTCGAGCCACTTTCCAAAGTGAAGGAGCGTTGGGAGATTGGCTGGACGTTGGAATCCCTCGATCTCAAACGGCTTGATACGGCCCCCGAGCTCTTCAAAATCGTTACTGTCAATTTGGACAACGTCCCATTGACTGAGGTGCTGGCGAACATATCCGAAAAGACGGGAATTCGCATCCTGAGAGACGACCATCGGCTGCGGGAAATGGACATCGATGTCGACGAAATGACCGTTAGCATTCTTCCTCGCAAAGCCGCATGGAGCTCGCTGCTTAAAACGATGACGTTTCCCCATCGATTGTCGTCGGAATTACGTGTCGATGAAGTCGGCACTCCATTCGTCTGGATCGCACCGTTGTCGGTCGGCCGACAATCAAACCGGCGCTGAATCCGATCGTGGCAACGACGTTGCATTGTTGCCAATCCGTAGTTGGATGCGGTACAAGTGTTCCATTGCGATCTCACTGCGCATGGTTTGTCGTCGCGCGAGTGGAACTGCATATTCACGAACCTGTCAACAGCGAACCGTTAGGGAATTGTTCTTCTATGTTTTCCGGAACGGAAATCGTCGATTTGTTGGTCGAGCTCGGCGTAACTCATGTTGTTATGCTTCCCGACAGCACTTTGGGTTTGTGGGAATCTGCTCTACAAGAGTGCAATGCAATGGAACTTGTTCGGGTTTGCCGAGAAGGTGAGGCCTGGGCTGTTGCAGGCGGATTGTACCTCGGTGGAGCCTGTCCGATCGTCATGATTCAGTGTACGGGGATGTTTGAGTCGGGCGATGCACTGCGAAATATTATCCATGATTACAGGTTGCCCATATTCGCTGTCATCGGATTTCGCAGCTACCTCAACCAGGACACAATTCCCGGCGACACATGCTTAACGTTTACGGAGCCGGTATTACAGTCGTGGCGAATCGATTATCGATTAATTGAAAGGCCCGACCAATTTCCCGATATCGCCGAGCATTTCCACAACTGTCAGCAAAAGCAGATCGCTGGCGCGGTGTTACTGGCTGAAGGAAAAGCATAGTCGTGTTGTCGTTGCCGCGACGGGTCGGCAGGTCATCCACTTCAGAAAAATATCTCGGTTTTGCGAATCGAATACGTTGGAGGTAGGCAATTGTCAGCGGAAACTTCAATGTCTCTCGTCGAAAGCCTACAAGTGCTTCACGAGAGACGCAGGGATGAAATCATCGTCACCGTCATGGGAACGGCTCGTGAATGGATGGGGATCGGGTCGCATCCCTTGGATTTTGTCTACGTGCCATCGAGTATGGGGCAGGCAACCTCCTTGGGTCTGGGTTTGGCATTGGCACGGCCTGATAAACGTGTCATTGTCTGTAACGGCGACGGATCGATGCTGATGAACCTGGGCTCCTTGGTTTCGATTTCCGCTGCAGCTCCCCAGAACCTGACTATCCTGCTATTCGATAATGGCGTATACGAAGTGACAGGAGCGCAATCGACGCCTGGATCAAAACTTGGCCGAAATAATTCCGGTGCGGTCGACTATGCTGACCTGGCCCGAGCTTGTGGTTTCGGACACGTGCATCAGTTTGCGACTCTTGAGTCATGGCGCATCGGTTTGCCTGAGATGCTGACTGCCAACGGTCCAATATTCGGTCATGTGAAAGTCGCACCAATTCCAGGTGCCGTCGGTCCAAAATCACCTGGTCCTGCGGCCGACCGCGCGAAAGCCTTTATGAGTCAGCTCAATTCAGACTGATTCCACGTTCTATTGCCGGGAATCAGCAGAGCGACAACCGGTCAGATCATCGGTTTGTGCTGGCGAATCTGCAGCCTGAAGTCGGAGGGCAGATTCGAACCAGAACAATTCAAGGCGCAGCGATCTACAGCGTATTACGCTGACTTGTGGCCGCGGCAGTTGCGCTTCGTTCTATGATAGCTGGCTCCCGCGAGCCAGAAACGCCCACGAGAAAAAGTAGACCGCTCTAATCGTTCGAAAACAGCCAGCCTCCTGTCGGTTGCTGGATGGGGCGTTGCAAGTAGTACGCCGACGAGTCTGTGCTATGGCGGTACGTCGGATTGGTTTGAAACGCGTCAGTCGACCGATTGTGAATACCCGCAGTGGGATAGATCTTCGTTGAGCTCAAGTCTCGTGATGGGACCGGTGGTAGAGGAGGGCTCGATGGTGTGGTCGTCGAATTATCGGCTGGGGGAGCCGGCGGTACCGTTGAGGGATAAGAGTATCCTTGACCGCTGCCTTGTTGCGAATCGACTGGGATTGGATGAACAACCTGGATATCAGGCGCCTGATACTTGAAGGCGGATGAGTCGGATCCCAGCAATCCACAGACGACAGTGTTGGAATACAACGGATTCCAGTTTCGGACTTTCTCGACAAAGAAGGCGGGCTCGTTCAGCGTGTTCACGTCAGCCCACATTCTTGTGACACCGCCGCACGTTCGGAATGCGCATCCAGAGTTCAACATTAACCCAGAGAGGGCAACGGTTGTCATGAACACGATTCTAAGCATTTTCACACGCTGATCCATCAGCGAACGGTGTGCGCATACCATCCCGATCTTCAATCAGTATCGGCTCGATACAATCGGCACCTGCAGCCAAAATTCGCCATTTTGACTACTTCGCAACCGAAGCATGTTGCGTCGTGCGGGACTTACAGCGTATTTTGCTGACTTGTGGCCGCGACAATAGCGTTTTGTTTCCTGATAGCTGGCTCCCACGAGCCAGAAACGCCAAGAAGACAAAGTAAACCGCTTTAGTACTGCCGGCGCTGGCGAGACGAGGGAATTCCCATGGCTTTGCGGTACTTGGTTACGGTGCGCCGCGCGAGGTTAAATCCGTGTTTGGCCAGCTCGTCGACTAATGCATCGTCGCTGTAGGGGTGGTCTTTGTCTTCGTTGTCGACGACTTCGCGGAGTTTCAATCGAATGTTCTCCCAGGCAACATCTTCGCCCTCGGAGGTCTTTGTCCCGCCGCCGAAGAATCGCTTGAGCGGAAAGAGCCCACGCGGTGTCTGAATCCATTTGTCATCAACCGCGCGGGAAACGGTCGTGACGTGGACACCGACAACATCGGCAATTTGTTGCATTTTGAGCGGAGTAATGAACTCGGCTCCCCGATCCAGGAAATCGGTTTGAAAATCCACGATTGCCTGGGCGACTCGCTTGAGCGTGTTGTGCCTTTGTTCGATTGATTCGATCAGCCACTTCGCGGAATCGATCTTCTTTTTGATGTATTCCATCGTTTGGGCGTCAGCACCGTTTCGTAGCATCTCTCGATAACGGCGGCTGATCCGTAATTGAGGCGTATGCTCGTCCTCGAGGCGAACGACATATTTCCCGTCGTCTTGCTGTTCGAGAATAACATCGGGTGTGACGGTTTGAACCGGTCGACTTTCGAAGGCACGCCCGGGAAACGGGTCGAGCTGTTTCAATTCCTCCAGCGCCGCCTTGATTGTCTCCAGGGAATAACCGGTCTTTCGCTGGATGACCGGTAATCGATTCTGGCTCAAGTCATCCAGATGCGAGGAAATCAAAGTGGCCAAGACGTCGCGATAAGGTGTATTGTCAGTCAGCTGAAGTAACAGACACTCGCGCAAATCCCGCGCGCCGACGCCGGGAGGATCGAGTTTTTGGATCAACTCCAGCGCCGCGACGGCTTCGTCATGACTGATGGCCTTGCCGTAGACTTGGACGATTTCGGGAAGCGTTCCTTGTAACCGTCCGTTTGGATCGAGATTGTGGATCAGAAACTCGCCGAATTCTCGGATCTCAGGTTCGACATTGAAAAAGTGAAATTGTTCGAGCAAGTAGTCCTGAAGCGACTGAGGAGCAGCCGCGACATTCGAGACTGCGTCGTGGCGACGCTCGGACAAATCGTCGACGTAATTGGCTGAGGAACGGGTCGCTGAAGTTACGTTATCTTCCGGCCATTCCTCCGCCATGTTCAGAAGTCGCTCGAAGTCGGCCTCGTTGTTGTGTTCGGAATCGACCACCAATTCTTTCTGGTCGAGCGTGGACGTTGCCTCTTCCCGTGCCCGCTCCATTTCGACTTCGCGTTCGGTGTCGGACGATTCTGCCTGTGAGCCAGCCGAGCCATCGACCAAGACGACGTTTTCTTCCAGTTCTTGTTCAATGCGTTCTTGCAACGCCATGATGGGAAGCTGCAGAATCTCCATCGACTGGATCATCCGCGGAGCCAGCTTCATTTGCTGGCTCATTTTCATGTTTTGGGAGATGTTCAGTTGCATGATTTATATGCGAGTGGGTCTTGGTACCCGCCTCTACGTCTTCAAACGCCTGCTGGCTGTGGTTTCTGATACTGTCGTTGTACCAAGCTAAGCGGCAGCGTTTTTCCTGTTTGATGATCGACAAGTTTTCAGTGTAATCGCGGTGCGATCTGAGAATTGGTCGATATTAAGTTGTTTCAATCAACAAGTCTTACAGCGTACTACGCTGACTTGTGGCCGTGACAATCGTGTATTGTTCGGTAGTCGCTGGCTCCCACGAGCCAGAAACGCCCACAAGAAAAAGTAAACTGCTCTAGAATGCCTGTCTGCCACGCATCGCATCGGCGAGCATTTCCTTGTTAGCAAACTCTAGCACACTCCCCGAGGCGATTCCGCGGGCGAGACGCGTTATTTTTACACCTTTCTCTTCCAGCAAATTCGATATAAACAGAGCCGTTCCATCCCCTTCTAACGTCGGATTCGTTGCCATCACAATTTCTTTGACCGAATCTCGTTCCACACGTTTGACAAGTGCATGAATGGTCAAGTCTTCCGGCCCGATGCCTTCGAGAGGAGAAATCCGCCCTTGAAGAACATGGTAGACGCCATCAAACACCGATGACGCTTCCAAGGCCATCACATCGCGCGGTTGCTCGACAACACACACGATTTGTCGGTTTCGTCTCGGATTTGAACAGATATCGCATGTCTCCTGTTCGGTGAGATTAAAACAAACCGAACAGAAGCGAATCGCGGCTTTGACTTCACGAATCGCGTCGGCCAAACGCAGGGCTTCATCCGTTCGGCAGCCGAGTATGTAATGGGCTAGTCGCTCTGCGGATTTGCGTCCGATTCCTGGTAAGGTCGCGAACTGCTCAATCAGCCGGGTGACCGCAGGTCCGTAAGGGTGAGTTCCATCTCCCGTGCGTTTCATCGACATGATTGCTGTTCACTCAGGGGGGCCGCCGAGTCCGAATTTCGAAAGAGCATCCTGTAATCCGGGAACATTGACGTTTCCGGCAAGCTGGCTCATTTCCTTTGCGGCAACCTCTTTTGACTTATCGAGAGCCTGATTCACGGCGGCGACAAGCAGATCTTCCAACATCTCTGCATCGCCGCCCTCAAGTAGGGATTGTTCAATTTTGCACCCAATGATCTGCTGCTGGCCGTTGGCTTCGACCACCACCATTTCGCCGCCGGCGCTTCCTTCGACACGCATCCGGCCAAGATTCTCCTGAATCTCGGCCATTTTTCCTTGCATCTCCTGTGCCTGTTTCAGCAGCGAGGCCATATTCCCCAGGCCCTTTAACATTTCCGTTATTCCTTTCCGGCTGATGAGTCGGTTGATTGAATGGGAACCACACGTTCGACGCTTGCCCCAAACAAGTCTTTCACCTGCCGTACAAATTCGTCCTCATCGCCGTCCCGAAGCGGCTGTGAAGCGGTTTTTCGGTCTGAAATCGTCTCTTGGGAGCGTTCGGGCACTGGCTCGTCGTCCAGTAGCGAGAAGGTCAATTCAACCTGTTTCCCGGTGATTTCCGAGAGTAATTTGGTCAATTGGTCGGTGACTTCCCGTCGCTCGCAAGACCTCTTGAGGAAACTATAGCTCTTAGAAAAGGCTAAATCCAGTCGATTTGGCCCGGAAATTGCTGCCTTCTTGACCTGCTTAATCTGGCTGCCGAGCATATCATCAACGCCCGAAATGATTTGCGAAAGAATCTCGTCCTCGGCTCCTGCTTCAAACTGAATCCGAGCGGCGTAGCTTTCAACATTTTCTGGTTCGATTTGACTCGACTCGTGGTTGGGCTCACTTTTTTTTTCCGGGGCATCGGGCGATTCCGGAGCCGGTGGTTTCGAGCTCGAAATTGGCTCCCGAGGAGCCTCTTCCCGTGCGGGGCGCTCAACGGGTCGTGCTTGAATCGCCGATTCCGTTCCCGTCTGTTGGCCGATCGCCTGAACTATGTGCGAAATATTTTCCAGGTCCTCGAGCATGGCGATCCGCACCAATGCCAATTCCGCCAGGGCGCGCCCAAACGTCGTGCGTTGCATGCGTCCCTTGGCATCAGCCAGAATCTGAAGGCAGGCCAGCGTTGTCTGAATTCCCCAACGGTCAGCGAGCAATTTGAGCGCGTCTCGACTACTCTCCGACATACTGAGCAGATCGACTTTGTTCGCCCCGGCACCGATCACCATAAGGTCGCGGAATACTGCGAGGAGCTGGTCGGTCAACTCCGAGAGTTGGACCCCCTCATCGAGGGCGGCAGCAAAGGACTCCAGCGCCGCGCCTTGATGGCGCTCCGCAAGTGCGCTAACGATTTCCAACAATCGTTCGTCGCTTGCAGTCCCGAGTAGGCGATGGACGTCGGTTTCGGCAATGTTCTCTTCGCCAAATGCCAGTAGTTGATCGAATAATGATTGGCTATCTCGCATCGAGCCGGCGGCGCGGCGCGCGACCATTTCCAAGGCAGCATCGGTTACAACGCGTCCTTCAGCCTGCGCAATTTGTTTCAAACGCGATGCGATATTCGTTGTGGCGATTGTGCCGAAATCAAATCTCTGGCAGCGGGAGAGAATCGTATCGGGCAGCTTGTTTGGTTCGGTGGTACAAAACACAAACATGACATTCGAAGGCGGTTCTTCGAGCGTTTTCAAGAGTGCGTTAAATGCCTCTTTGGTGAGCATGTGCACTTCGTCAATAATGTAAATCTTATGGGCCGAGTGCATCGATTTGACATTTACATTCGATCTGAGAGACCGAACATCATCGATGCCTCGATTCGAGGCGCCATCGATTTCGAGCACATCGATATCTTTCCCAGTCGAAATCTGACGGCAAATATCACACTGGTTGCAAGGAATTCCGTCGGACGCCTCCGGACAGTTTAAGGCCTTCGCCAGGATGCGCGCCATCGACGTTTTTCCGACGCCGCGTGCGCCAGTAAATAGATAGGCGTGTGCAACGCGACCGGATCGAATCGCATTTCGCAGCGCTTGCGCAACGTGATCTTGGCCAATAACCTCGTCGAAGGTGTTGGGCCGGAATCGACGGGCTAAAACGGTGTAATGTTCCTGAGATTCATTCATGGCAATACATTACGCAGGAAAACGTGCAGTTTGAGTCAACGTATCATAACAAGTCGTACGCATGGGCAGTGAGTAAACCGCCGGGCGATCTCAAATTCCTCAATTCTGCCATCGCGATAAAGGCCGTTGACTGATGCTGCTCGATTCAAAGATCACTTATTCATGGGATCGAGCGATTGCACAATCAGGTCGAGTGTGACCAAAGGGATGAGGTCAAACTGATAAGAATCAACCAACGATGGCATTGTTGACCACCGGACGCGCACGAAAAGGGCCGGAAAGCTATCTCCGCACGCACCTGAGACACGACGCCTAGGGCTGCTCCCGTTAAGGCCTGACCCGGTTTAGCACGGACCCACCGCATTTGGAGATAGCTTTCCAGCCCCTTGGAATCTGGCGGCCAGAAGACTCGCTTGAACGGCTTTCTGTGAGGATTTTCTGGTTGAAGTTGGAACAGATCTGTACAGATTATTCCAATCAAGATCAAAATCCACGATTGTGTCGCCCTGTCGCCGACTTTGCTGGGCTGAGAACAGTCACAACCGGGTCTTGAAGCTCATTCTAGGCCATTATGGCGACACTCGATTCGGCGTCAAGACACGGAAAGAGCGATTCATCGGATTCGTCAATGTCGCTGAGTATCGGGCCTCTGGCGAGGTATTGGGTCGGGGAAATGCCTCCGCGGTAAGGCTTGAGCATTGCGTATAAGGTTCTCTGGTGCCGTCCAGTAGCTGGGGCTAGATAGGTCTACTTTTTCTAGTGGGCGTTTCCGACCTGTGGGAACTAGCTATCTTCGAACAAAACGCGATTGTCGCGGCCACAAGTCAGCGTAATACGCTTTGGCGGAGGCAATGTGGACTATTCGAAGCCCGAGTGGTCGCCAGGACTCGAAGATGCCGCGACAGATACGGCATTTCTACCGATCGATTTGGAGCGTAACAACGCACCATCTGCGGCTTGTATCAATTCACGTGCGCTCGTCATCGAGCGGTCTTTTTGTGCGATCCCAAAGCTTGCTGTTAATAGCCGATTATGGAGATTCTCGCTGACAGTTTGCTGTTGGAGGGTTGTTCTGCAGCGTTCAGCACAATTTGACGCGCCCGCCAACATGGTTTCGGGTAGTAGCATACAAAACTCATCGCCGCCGAGTCGGCAGACCGATTCGGATTTTCGGCACTGGTTGCGGAGAATGGTCGCAACATCGATCAGGACTTGGTCGCCAACTAAATGGCCGCACTGATCATTGATTTGTTTAAATCGATCTATGTCGACCATGATCAATGACAGCGGGCGTTCGTATCGCTCGGACCGGCTCCATTCCTTGTCCATCAGTTCCAGGAACATGTTGCGGTTATAAAGCCCAGTTAACGGGTCGAGACGAGTTTGTTGCTGCAAGTGGCGGATCATTCGAATCCGCTCGATGCTGTTCTTGACGCGAATCGTTAATTCTGCGGCACTGATCTCAGCATCAATAACCTCATCGGCGCCTGCACTGAGCAGTGTTAGTGCAGTATCGCTGCTGGTCTCTGAAGTGAAGCTTAATATCGAGTTGTGATGTAGCGGATATGTTTGCCGAATCTCACGGACGAGAGCGGTCGCGTCGAAATTCAATGCATCATGATCGCATACAATGACGAGCGGGTCTGCTTCGCGAATCGTGGACAGCGCGTCGGCGACTGAATGAGCAGTATGTGTCTTGATGCCATCATCTTCGATCGCTCTGAAAAGTTGGACTTTTGCGTCCTGCTGCTCGGAGACGATGAGGATGTTGTCATTTATTGGGTCTGCAAACACCTGCTAAAGTCCAAGTTAAAGAACAGAAATAGACTAAACCGGCTTGTTCGGGGAGGCGTTGTCAATTAACCGCCGCATATGGGTTGGAACATCGGGGAACAGAGAACTCTCATCGGTAGCAGAATACACTCTTCGATATCGGGCAGTCATGCTCGCAGAATTCCCAAATATGTCGAGCCCATTGGCCAGCGTCGGAAAAACCGTATGATTGATTCAGTTTCACAACAACTTCTGTTCTTGTGAAGCCGGAAGATGGCCATCGATCGGATTCTTGATGTTTGTCCATTCCAACACACCATGCGAGTCTTGTAACGACTGGGCGTCGTCGTCCCAAGGTGCATACCAGCGATGAAGATCGATCCCATTTGCGGTATGGAAGTCGACGAGTCGCAATCGCCTTTTGCGGAGTTCAGCGGCGAGAGATACTACTTTTGCTGCGAACACTGTCGCAATAAATTCCTACATGATCCAGCAACGGCTGTCGAAAATCACGCTGCCCATCAACCGAGCCTTAGTTCGGGGGAACCGCAACCGGTCCTCATTCCGAGCATCGATCTCGAGTTTGCTGTAGATCAGGATGACCGTGCGGGAAAGTACTACTGCCCGATGTGTGCTGGCATCGAGAGTACATTGCCCGGTAGCTGCGAAAAGTGTGGGATGGCACTCGAGTCCGCTGCACTCGAATCGACGACAAAAGCAGTCTTCACATGCCCTATGCATCCGCAAGTTGAACAGGATGGCGCAGGAGCCTGTCCGATTTGCGGCATGGATCTTGAGCCGAAGTACGTAGCGACCAGTCGAGACGAGGATAATTCCGAACTTGCGAACATGATGTTTCGCTTGTGGGCATCGCTGGCACTGGGTCTTCCCGTGTTCTTGCTGTCGATGCTGCCGATGGTGGGAGTGCCCATTGATCGCGTATTGAGCGTGAATGTTTCGCAGTGGATTCAATTGGCATTGAGCACTCCCGTGGTTTTGTGGGCCGGCTGGCCATTTTTTGTCCGCGGTTGGCAGTCGGCCATAGCCGGACACCCGAATATGTTCACCTTGATCTCGTTGGGAGTCGGCGCAGCCTATGGCTTTAGCACGATTGCCATTTTGTTTCCCGCGTCAATTCCCGCGGCTTTCCAGAATCGGGGGGCAGTTGATGTTTACTTCGAGTCGGCGACGGTCATCGTTGCTCTTGTCATTCTGGGACAAGTACTCGAATTGCGAGCACGCCATCACACCAACAGTGCCATTCGCGAATTGCTGTCGCTGACACCGCCGACTGCAATTGTGGAACGCAATCAAGAAGAAATCCTTGTCGGTCTCGACGACATCAGGAAGAACGATATTGTCAAGATTCTGCCAGGTGAAAAGATCCCAGTTGACGGTGTCATCGTCGAGGGGCAAAGCAGTGTTGATGAATCAATGATCACCGGAGAGCCGATCCCCGTTTACAAGTCGATCGCCGATTTGGTCATCGGTGGGACGGTCAACCATACGGGATCGTTTCGGATGCGCGCGACGCGGGTTGGTCGCGAGACGATGCTAGCGCAGATCGTCAAAATGGTTGCAGACGCGCAGCGATCGCGGGCGCCGATTCAGCGAATCGCTGATCGTGTTTCCGGATGGTTCGTACCGGTGGTTGTGGCGATATCCGTGGTGACATTTGCTGCGTGGGCGTTGTTTTCACCGTGGGAGCCGCGGCTGGCTTACGCATTGGTGAATTCTGTTGCCGTGTTAATCATCGCCTGCCCTTGCGCGCTAGGTTTGGCGACTCCCATGTCTATTATGGTGGGAGTTGGGCGTGGGGCCAAAGAAGGAGTGCTGATAAAGAATGCTGAAGCGCTCGAGGTGATGCAGCAGATCAATATGATCGTGTTCGACAAAACGGGTACACTGACCGAAGGACGCCCCCGAGTGACTGAAATCATTGCCGAGTCGGATCGTAGTGAACACGATCTGTTGCGCATCGCCGCTTCGGCCGAGCGAAATAGTGAGCATCCGATTGCCGGTGCAATTCTTGAGGCCGCACGCGCACAGGATGTCAATATCCCGCCGGTCCATGATTTTCATTCGGTGACGGGCAGTGGTGTGGTCGGCACTGTTGCTGATCGAGAAGTCCTCGTCGGTAAGGCCGAATTCTTGGAGAGTTACGGAATTGTTGGCATCGATACAGCCATTGCCGATAGTGATCGACGACAGCAACATGGGGAGTCTGTCGTTTTCGTTGCCGAGGGGCGTCAATTTGTCGGGCGATTGGTCGTGTCTGATCCCATCAAGGGCTCCACGCATGAAGCCGTGCAAATGCTACACACATACGGAATTCAACTCGTCATGTTAACTGGCGACAATCAGGCCACAGCCCGAGCCGTTGCAGCGAAGGTTGGTATCAATTGCGTGATCGCCGATGTGAGCCCCCCGGAAAAGTTGGCGCACATCCAAGAGCTTCAACATGCTGGACACATGGTTGCAATGGCCGGAGACGGCATCAACGATGCGCCGGCGCTGGTTGAGGCGGATGTCGGAATCGCCATGGGGACCGGAACAGACGTCGCGATTGAGAGTGCGGGCATTACTTTATTGACCGGCGATTTGCGCGGCCTTGTTAAGGCCGTCACACTGAGCAACAAAACGATGCGCAATATTCGGCAAAATCTATTCTTCGCATTGTTCTACAATGCCGTTGGAATTCCAGTGGCGGCGGGTGCATTAGTTCCCTTGCTCGGCACGAGCGGCATGCTGAGCCCGATGATCGCTGCAGCCGCAATGAGTTTCAGTTCCGTCTCAGTTATCGTCAATGCATTACGCCTTAGATTCGCCGATATCAATGGTTGAGCAATTCCCCATTGCTCTTGATAGGCGGATGACGTCTCCGATCCGGATAAACGGGGAGATCACTCATGTGGAGCAAGCCAGAATCAAACCACCTGTTGTTCGGTGTATGGCGGGACTCATTCGGCCCTTTGATTCTTAGTGACAGAATCTTGGCGATTCTGTCATTGCCCCAAGCGACTCGACGTGCGTGACCGTTATCTTGAAGGGGCTCAATGCGATCGCTGGTTGCAAAGCATACGGGTCGACCTCATTTGAATTAACGACAAAAAAAGTTGTGGCGCGAGGACCGCACCACAACTTTTTTATATGCCGTATCGCTGAAAACTCTCAGTCGAATCGCTGGGCTGAATCCCGCGATTCAACAAGCGTTCAGCGAGAGACGAGTCAGCGGATCAGGACGATTCTTCAACATCTTGGATTTCGCCTTCAGAATCGAGTGCGAAGTCGGCGATGTTCTTCTTTTGCTCAACGACAAATTCCAATTCGGTGTCCGTGTTGTACTTCATCGGGACAGTTTCAGGCGCGCCCGGAATGATGTTTCCGTCGTCATCTTCGCTAGGATCGGCCAAAGTCGAGATTCGAACTCTGTTCTTCCCAAGCATGGCCCCTTGTCGTTCACCGCCAAAACTCAAAACATACTTTCCATTTTCGTCAGTACTGGCCCCTGCCGGGCGTCCCGATTCCGGAACGAATACGACAGAAGCGTTTGCCAATGGCTGGCCATCCATCGTCACAGTACCTTCGACCGAGGCGATCTCGATATCGTCGCCACCGCAACCCACACAAGCCACCGCAAGCAGCAGTGACCCCAGCATCACATAACTTGTTCGTTTCACAGTAAATCCCTCCGGCTAAGAAAGTCCGGATCCGTGGCAAGGGTGGTGAGAAAACGCTCACAAATCCATGGTCGTAAACAGAAACACTGCAAACGAAAAACCATTTCAGCCGCCACGGAGCCACGACGACCAATTAAATCGAGTAAATTCTGATAATACAAAGTTGAATCGAAAACTCAACTGTATGTTAAGATTTTTGGACCCCGACTCGATGTTTTAAGATCATGTCGCATTTGATGTTGGCATATCTTAACCAGAATGACCTTTTCGTGTAGCTTCCGAAATCGTGGCCCGCGGAACGACGGGCCGATGACGCTCCAGTGGGATGACTCGCAGTTCGATCTGCTCCACTGTTTTCTCATGTCGTTTTTCCTCGTAAGCTGGATGTGTGGCTGCCGGTCAAATCTGGGGGGGTGCGATCCCGATTGTGCATAAATATGGCGTCGCTCCGGCTTTTGCTCCTTCACCAGATTCGAAGGTGTGCACACGGTTCGAACAAGTTTGGCGGGTTGGTGTATTCCCTAAACCTAGGGGCGATTAGGGTTTGTTGCGTTTGTCCAACACTTGCAACGATTGGCACGTAGCAATGTGCGGTCCCTGACGTTCGCTTCATGTAAAGCGAGAATTGCCTCGTACGGCGAGTGGCAGATGCCGAGCAACATCCCAAAACCAGCCGGGAAGAAACAGCGGCGACAGAATCTCTCCGTCAAGAAGAAGCTTCTGTTTGCCTCGATCCTGCTGCTTGTCTTTGTCCCACCGGCGTTATTGGCAGCGGAGATTTCCTATCGAATTTACAAGGGTATCCCGTTGACGGGTGGCCGGCTTTACGAGAATGATTTGCGCATCGCTGAGGGGGCCCTCAAGGATCAGCCGTGGAATGCCCGCTTCCTGTCCAGATTTCGCAAGTCCGACAATTCCGTTCTGTTTTATGAACCCCGACCCGGCTACGACGATGGATTGTATGCCGTCAATTCACACGGCTTTCGCGATCGCGAGTTTTCCTTCGAAAAGGGCGACGGAGTTTTTCGAATCGTGACCTTGGGCGATTCCATAATCTGGGGACATGGGTTGCCGTTGGAATCCACGTTTGCCAAGCAGCTCGAACGGATTCTCAATGCTCGTTTCGGCGAACGAGATTTTGAGGTGCTCAATTTCGGCGTTTCCGGGTATTCAACGGTTCAAGAAGTCGAAATGTATCGATACAGAGCTGCTCGCTTCAGCCCCGACCTAATCATTATGGGATATTGCCTGAACGACTATTACGACTCGTCAGTTGAAGGTCAGGCATTCCAGCAGTTGTACTACGATATTTACAGTAAATCGTATCTGTTTGATGCGGTAAAAAGCCGGTTCAATAACTTGGTTTACGAACGGCTGAAATTCTCGGGGGAAGAGGATAACCATCGCAAGCATTTGCAATCGCAGTTTCAATTGTTGCAATCGTACTCGCCCAACGCAGATCGTGTGCTGGTAATTTTTCCGACGCTGCAGGACTTCGACAACTATCCGGCATCGCTCGAGCATCGCTGGCCGACCGAAGCTGCTCATGAGCTGGATTATGCCGTTCTTGATTTGCTCGAATTCTATCGCCCGTACGAGGCCGAGTCGCTGATCCTGAATCCAGATGACGTCACACACCCCAATGCGCTGGGGACGCAGATTGCCGTCGAAGCAACCATCGACTTGCTCGTTGAACGGGGATTGATACCGGCAGGCAAGAATGAGTGACGGTCTGATTCCGGGAATTGAGAATGAACCGACGATGCAAACGTCCCAAAACTCACCACGTCCGGACGACGACTGATCTCGATACTTTCAGGGGCATCAATCGAATTCACAAGCAAGGCGTGACAGTTTGTAGGCGGTCGGCGTACAATACGAAGTAGAGTCTGTTGTTGGTGGATCGGTATTCGAATCCGGGTCTTGCTTTTTCCGAGACTTTCCCCTTTCAGTTTCATGCACCCGGGCGATTTGAAGTGAAATGTCGAACGGGTCAGTCCAAGTCATGGCCGGTGAATGGTTCGCTATCCTGGGTTTGCTGTTGGTCGTCATTGCAATGTCGGCAATTACGAACCGATGGAGGTTAACGCAGCGCCGCTCGACCATCGTCGCGCTGGGATTGATCTGGCTTGGGTCACCGATGGCTGTCATGCTGGCAGCGTATTTTTTTCACGCTGACGTTGCTCCGGCGAAGCCGATAACGAATCGACCGGAAGAGGTTCTTGACGGTGGCTATGTGGGGGCCGACACGTGTCTGAAGTGTCATCCCTCCCAGCATGCAAGCTGGCATGACTCGTACCACCGTACAATGACCCAAATTGTTCATCCCTCGACGGTATTGGGCGAATTTGACGCCGAACCAAGGGAACATCTTGGAGTCCGTTTTCAATTCGGCTCGAACAAGGATGAAGTCTGGGTCGATGTCAGCGACACGAACGCACCGTTGGGTTCGCCCGGGGCCATTCCAATTCGCAAGCCGATTGTGATGTCGACCGGTTCGCATCACATGCAAGTCTACTGGTTTCCATGGTTTTCTGACGATGAGCCTTCCGGGTATTTGGGGATGCTGCCTTTTGCATTTCACCGGGAAACGGCTCGATGGATACCGCGTCAGTCTGCATTTTTAACAGAGCCTGAACTCGAGGCGGGCTTTGAAGTCGGCCGATGGAACGACACCTGTTTGCACTGCCATGCCACGGCTTCGACGATGGGAGATCCGACCGGGTACGAGACCGATCCCAAGCGTTTGCAGACACGGGCAGCCGAGTTTGGAATTACGTGTGAAGCCTGTCACGGACCGGGCGAAAAACATATTCGCAACCAACGAAGTCCGCTGTCGCGTTATCAGTCATATCTATCGGACGGCGGAATCGATGATATCGTCAACCCGGCTCGGCTCCCCCACGACCGTTCGTCACAAGTATGCGGACAATGTCACAGTGTATTTGGCCCGAAGGAAGAGGAAGGGTACCGCGAGGCGCGCCGCAGCGGTTACAACGCTTACCGGCCAGGGGATGATTTGAATGTCAGCCGACTGCGTGTCGTCTTCGACTGTTGTCGTCCTCCGGAAGAGTACGAGTTTCCTTTACTACGGGAAGCGCTGCAGGATCCCAATTACATTCGCGAGCGATTCTGGTCAGATGGAATGGTGCGCGTTGCCGGTCGAGAGTACAACGGTTTGATCGATTCGCCTTGTTACCAACGTGGGACGCTTTCCTGCCTTTCTTGCCATCAGTTGCATCAATCGGAAGATGATTTGCGAACGCGAAGCGAATGGGCGGACGACCAACTAAGGCAAAAAATGGAGACAAACGAAGCTTGTACACAATGCCATGAGTCGTTGAGCGACGAGAACGAATTGGCTGCCCACAGTCATCATGAAGCCCGATCGTCGGGCAGCCTCTGCTACAACTGCCATATGCCGCACACGACGTATGGATTGTTGAAGGCGATTCGTAGCCATCAGATCGACTCGCCCGATGTCACGGCGAGTCTGACAACCGGCCGACCCAATGCCTGTAACCAATGCCACCTCGACAAGACGTTGGCTTGGTCAGCAACGTATCTTGACGAATGGTACGGAATTCCGGCCCCTCGACTTAATGAGGAGCAGGAATCGATTGCTGCGTCGGTTCTATGGATTCTCAAGGGGGATGCCGGCCAACGAGCCTTAATGGCGTGGAATCTTGGTTGGGATGAGGCTCAAGACGTTTCCGGTACCGATTGGATGCTTCCATTTTTGTCGGAGTTAATGAACGATCCGTACGACGCCGTTCGATTCATCGCGTGGCGCACATTGAAATCTCTTGAACCGGAAATTCATTCCAGTTATGACGTGCTTGCCGACGACTATGATTCCTTTTCTGCCGCAAGCGAATTGCGCGACATCTGGAGAAAGCGTCAAGAAACAGATTTGAGCGAGAAACGATCGGCATTATTGATCACGACGGAAGGTTTGGATCTGCAGCGGTTTCAAGACCTGTTGTCCGAGCGTGATCATTCACCGGTCAATTTACAGGAATAGGCCCAATCAATTCGATGGAGAGAAGCTTGAATTCATCAGGTCAAGCAGCCAATGCCGCCGACGATTCCGTAAGCCTCACAAGGCGACACTTGCTTATCGGTTGGTGGTCGTTGTTGAGTTTTGCGTCACTAGGAATTTGGCTCGAAGGGATGCACGCATTCAAAATCGGTTGGTATTTGGATAGCGCATACACGGCCAGGCGGCTCATGTGGACTTTGGGGCATGCACACGGCACGCTGATTTCGTTGGTCCATATCGCATTTGCCGTAACGATTGCGATGCTGCCGGTTGCTGTCGGCCGAGTATCCTGGGCCTCGGTGTTACTGACTGCTGCAGGATTGTTGCTGCCTGGAGGTTTTTTCCTCGGCGGAATCTTTTTGTATGGCGGCGATCCTGGCCTTGGCGTGTGGCTGGTCCCGCTGGGTGCCTTGTTGCTGTTGGTTTCCGTGGCACTCACTGCGTTTGCAGTGTCGGCCAATGCCGCGAATGGCGATGAGCCCTCCAGTGACGATGCTGAAAGCGAAACTGGGCCGGCATAGGATATGGGTGACGTTGCTGGACGGCACCGTTCTTTACATACGGTCGACCTTGATGCGTTCTACCAATTCAGTGACGCGATCTCGGTTCAAAAGTGCCGGTTCGAGGCGCGTGGCGTTGTCAGCCGCGGCCGCCATTCCGAAACGGATTGCATCCAAAGCATCGCTGCCGTCGGTCAAGGCGCATGCGATTCCTGCTGCGAGGCAGTCCCCACAGCCGATTGGATTGACAACGTTGATTTTTGCCGGCGTGAAACGGTAAGTGCCCTCCGAGCCGGTGACCGTTGTGGGACCATCGCCTTCAGAAACGACTACCCACTGGGCGCCACGAGTGTTGAGTTCCCGCATGGCGGCATGCAGGTC
>JANQRQ010000050.1 GCA_028284485.1 Planctomycetaceae bacterium
TGTTGACCAAATCTCGTTGAATCGCTACGAACCACCTCGACCGATCTCAGAATGAGGTCATTCAGACCTACCATTCCATTTGGCGACCGTGGGGCCCAGCTCGCTGCGACCTTCAAGGAAAATCGATGCAATTTGCCGAGACGATTATTGTTGGAGGTGGGCCTGGCGGAAGCAGTTGTGCCGGAAAGCTGAAACAGCGTGGGCACGATACGCTCATTCTCGATCGAAAAACATTTCCCCGCGTGAAGCTCTGCGCCGGTTGGATTACCGAAAAGGTGATGAGCGATCTGCAGTTCTCGCAGGCGGATTACCCGCATGCCATTCTCGAGCTCGAGGTGCGCACACATTTTCCATTCTTGCCAGTTGCGCTTCCCTGGTTTCCAACCGAGTTTACTAACTACTCGATCCGCCGCGTGGAGTTCGACCATTGGTTACTCGATCGAGCGGGCGTTCCGGTCATCGAACATACGGTCTCACGTATTCGACGTGCCGGCGAACTGTACATCATCGATGACAAGTTTTCCTGTCGGAATTTGGTCGGTGCCGGCGGAACGATGTGTCCTGTGCGGCGACAATTGTTTCCCGACAATCGCGGGCGAACTTCGCAAGTCGCAACACTGGAGAAGGAGTTCGAATACGCCGGCCGCCAGGAAATCTGCCACCTTTACTTCTTTGATCGCGGCCTCAAGGGATATGCCTGGTACGTTCCCAAAGCCGATGGATTTGTAAACGTCGGTATCGGCGGCAAATGCAAATACTTCAAGAAATCCGGCACAAAAATTCACGATCATTTTCAGGGGTTTCTCGATCGCCTCGTGCGCGAGAAGCGACTCGACCGCAGTACAGCGGAACAGCTCGACTTTTCGGGACATCCTTATTTTCTCACGTCGTACCACGGTGAAGTACAGAAAGATCACTGTTATCTGATTGGTGATTCCGCAGGTCTTGCGACTCTCGATCTGGGGGAAGGCATCGGACCTGCCATCGAAAGCGGTTTGCTGGCCGCTTCGGCAATATTGGGCGAGGCCGCCTACTCACGAGCGGAATTCACGACGTACAGTTCCGGGGGCTTGACCGGACAATTGTTGAGGCGGTTGCTTCCCGTGCGCGGGACCGAACTCAAAGTGGTCGGGGCCCAATTGCCTGGAAATGCAATCCCCGACGACTCGCAGGCACAATCAGCCGGCACGCCGTCGATTCGCTTGCCTTCGAGCGGTGATCAGTCGGACGCGGCTCAGCGCCGCGCGGCCTGAAGGTGGCATGACACAAGGGCCTTCCGGCTGACTTCGTCTGTCCAGTAGAAATTGAGTTTCGGTACGATGCTCTGAAACATCGATACTGGTCCGATTGAGCGCCCGCTGAATTGACTATCGAGTCCATTCAAAAATCGGTTGTGCACTTTGGGTCGGCGTTACCAGTGCAACGCCAAGTTCACGCGACATCCTGGTGTCGTGAGCTGAGATCGAAGTCCGGCTCGTACAAGTCTCCCCGAGTCGACGGCATGCCCGAACGCTCCCGCTTGACATGCTTTTCCGACAAGACTTGATAGAGTCGGGCGCCACCTTTCATAAACGCGTAACTGCATCCGGCGAGATACAACAGCCACATGCGATACTTTTCTTCGCCAACGTGTTCGATGGCTTGTTCGCGGTGATTCTGTAATCGTTGGCACCAGACTTTGCAGGTTTGAATGTAATGATTTCGCCATCCTTCGACGTCCGCGATTTCAAAACCACTGGATTCCATCGATTGAATCATATGGCCCAAATGGTCAAGTTCGGCTCCGGGAAAAATGTGCTTGGCGAGTAAACGGCGCTCTGTACTCATGTGGCGAAACTTCTTCATGCTGGTTTTGCCGGGCCGAGTAATTCCCTGTAGCAGGAACTTGCCGTGTTTGGGCATCATCGAGTTGACGTCCGAGAAAAACTTAGGCAGGTTGTCGATTCCCACATGTTCGTACATACAAATGGAAGCCACCTTGTCAAACTCGCCCTTCAGGTTGGCGTAGTCGCAGACTTCAACCGTCACCTGATCCTCAAGCCCCAGCCTACGGATCTTTTCGCGTGTGTAGACCAATTGGCTTTCCGAAAGTGTAATCCCGTGCGCCCTCACACCATATTTTCGGGCGGCATGGCACAGCAATCCTCCCCAGCCGAAGCCGATGTCTAAGAATCGTTCGCCTGGTTTGAGCCGCAGTTTTCGGCAAGTCATCTCCATTTTGTCGTATTGAGCCTGGTCGAGAGAATTACTCCAGTCGGTAAAATAGCCGCAGGTGTAGACCATTTCTTTATCGAGGAACAACTCGTAAAACTCATTGCTCACATCGTAGTGAAATTTGACAAAGTCGAGATTCTCGACTTGCTGACGGTCCCGGCCTGTGGAATCCCCCTGATATTCGTGCTCGACGACCGATGAACTCGCTGGTTCAAACAGGAAGGGCCATAGTGAGCGAATCACTAACGATTTTTTGATTCGCCCCCGTCGCTTACGCGAATCGCGGGCCGTGAGCGCCCCCATAAATGTGTGGACGTCGGCACCATGAAAATCGATGTGGCCTTGTGCGTAGTGTCTCACAAGATTGTCCGGCGTCGGGCATCGCAATAAAGATCCGATAACCCCAGGCCCGCTGACGGAAAGAAAAAGGTTCGCGTCCGAATTTTGGCCCAAAGGTAATATCGATCCGTCCCATAAACGGATCGAAACGCGATTGTCGAGTAGCAATGCCAACTGCTCAATGAGCTCTTGCGCACCGCGTAACTGGCGTGCGTGCCGCTTACCGCGTCCAAACATGGGTTGGTTATCCCGGATTGTGCCTGCGTCTAACGCAGTCGAGTTGTGCAGCCGTTGAAAAACGACATAGGTCCCAGGCTGTCGGTGACCGGCGGCCAAAGGTTCCGGGATCTCGCGTTTGCAATCGCTTCTTAGTTGTTTCTCACAACACGGTCAATGGCAGAAACTTCGACAAACCGACACGCATCCCTGACAAACTGCCTGGATGTGTCGATTCGAGCCGGAAACATGCTTAACCTCACGGTTGCCAATTTGCATTGCTCGATGAATTGCCGACAATGCACGGATCGACCTTGGCTTTGTTCCCGAACAAGCTGCGATCCCAGGGAGGCATTCGTGCGAATCGCAACCGGCGGCATTATTCATGAATCGAGTACGTGTGTTGATACCTTCACCACGATCGACGATTTTGAGCACGATCGGGGGATCATCCGCGGCGAAGCGATGCTCGACAGGTTTCGCGATGCGAACGTGCAAACCGGTGGATTCATCGCCGCGGCCGATGAACAAGGATTCGAACTTGTTCCCCTACTGCGCGCGTCGGCCTTCCCTGGTGGTGTGATTCGTCGGTCCGACTACGACGAAATCAAAGCCGATCTCGTCGAGCGACTCAAGGCCGCCGGTCCGGTCGATGGTGTTCTGCTCGATCTGCATGGCGCGATGGTCGTTGAAGGAATCGACGATGGCGACGGCGATGTCATCGCCGCGGTCCGAGAAGTCGTCGGACCGGACGTGCCCATTGGTGCGCCGCAGGACCTGCATGGCAATCATTCCAAACGGCGGGTCGAACTGGCCGATGCGCTGGTTGGTTACGACACCTTTCCGCACGTCGATATGGCCGAACGAGGCCACGAAGCCGGCACGATTATCGCACGGACGATTCGCGGCGAAGTGAAACCGACGATGGCCATTCATCAACTGCCGATGTTTTGGAGCACGCCTTGTCAGGTGACGGCGAATTCACCCATGAACGAGGCCATCGCCCGTCTGCACGAGATGGAACAGCGGCCGCGTGTCCTTACGATGACTGTCGCCACTGGTTTTCCCTGGGCCGACGTCCCCGATGCAGGGAGTTCTGTCATTGCTGTTACGGATAATGACCAGCAGCTTGCACAAAACCTGGCTGACGAAATGGGGAAATGGATTTGGGAGAACCGCGAACGTTGGTACGCGGCACCGCTTCCAGTTCGTGAAGCACTCGCCGAAGGGGAACGCATTGGCCGCTACCCCATTATCGTCGCCGATCATGTCGACAACACCGGCGGCGGATCACCCGGCGATTCAACCGAAGTGCTACGCACGTTTCTCGACATGGAGCTGTCAGACGCGTTGTTGCTGTACATGGTCGATCCCGAAGTCGCACAGCAAGCGCATAATGCTGGCGTTGGCGGCAAGATTTCAATCCGCATGGGGGGTAAGTCGGCACCGGTTCAAGGTCCGCCCATCGAAGCCGACGCTGAAGTTATCGCGATTTCCGACGGGGCCTTCGCCTACGACGGGCCGATGTTCCAAGGGCTTACCGGCAGCATGGGGACGTCTGCCTGGATCAAGATCGGCGGCGTGTCCGTGGTTGTTGTTTGTGCTCGTGAACAACCGTTCGATCAGGCGTTTGCCCGTTCACTGGGCATCGATTGTTCCGCGATGCGCTACATCTGTGTGAAGTCGGCCGCCCATTTTCGCGCGGCCTTTGAATCGATCGCCGGTTCGATTCACAACGTCGATGCGGCGGGAATTCATTCACATGACTTTTCGAAACTGCCGCTCACGAAACGCTCACGGCAGATCTTCCCGATCGACATCCCGCCACGGAATTGACATCGGATACGCAGCGGACGCGGGAATCGGTGACGACCAATAGTCTCTGCGATCAGCCAGGGGAGGCATCGAACCATTCACGCCTTCAAACCGCTTGCCCCCTCTCCCTTCCGGGAGAGGGCTGGGGTGAGGGTTTCGCCGATCCAATGTCGCAGAAACCTACGTTCCAGGGCTCGCCCGCGTTGGAATTATTCCAGATCGACATCCCGCCACGGACGTGAGGCTTGGGATCATCAGAGACGTAGCGTGTATGCTCGCACGCCCCACGGGTATTGGAATCCTATGTGAGTCATGACCGTTCCATTGAGTCATTCCCGCGCAGGCGGGAATCCAGTCAGTCCTGTTAGGTGCGTGCCAGCACGCACCCTACAAACTTGCAGTCATCAGTCATCAATGGGCAGTCACCTCTCCCGCTTGCGGGGGAGGTCGGACGCAATCGCGTCCGGGAGGGGGCTCGGTCGAATCCAAGGAGACGGTCGTTCCGAGCAGTCACTCCCGATCATCACTGATCTTATTCTCGTTCGCATCTGTGACGCCTGCCAGCGGATTGTTGAGAGCCGCCTGCCACGCGATCCTGCGAAACTCGCGATCGAGCTCACGTCCGGGAAACTCGGACGAACCATCAAACGGCACGTCCCCTTCAATCAGCTCCGGCGAACGGCCATACACCGCCGCGTAAAACACGTACCCTTCCAGCCGGTCGAAGCCGGGGCCCAAATGCCCCAATTGATCGCGCCACAACGATCGTTCCTGCTTGCCGACGACTTTGTGAATCCCATCGATGCCGGGCAAGTCGCCCCGATGATACGATTCCGCCGCCAACACCATCGCCTCACTGGTCGGCAGCACGAAGACCTTGTCCGGGTAATCCCTATTGAGCGCTCCGATCAGCGTGACGTACGTTTCATGTTTCTCACGCCCCATTCGCCGGATTGTTTCCACCGATAACTCGTCCTCCGATTTCGGTACCTCCCCCAACTGGTACAACTGCGGCCAAGCGTCCGACAAATAGAACTTCATCTCCGGGTTGTACTTCAAGCAGAAATCGATCCAGCAGGAGTAGTACTGCGGCCGGTCGTTAAAGTAAGGCCCCCACATCATCACATCCCATTCGGCATTGGCGATCGACGCCAACAGTTTAGGCGTCGGTTTTCCGTCGAATTGAAAGATTCCGTTCTCCTGCTCCCATTTGTAGCGGGCGCTGCCGGTCATGCCGCCACTCACGTGGGTGACGAGCGGTGGCTGATCGAAGCCGGCAGCACGGACGATGTAGGGAAAAGATTTGTAACCCGGATTCATAAAACTATGACCCGTCCCCACGATCCGCAGCGAACCGTCTGTCGGCTTGGGATACGACACAACCGCCTTACCTTTGCCGTTTTGAGTTTTGGCAAAGATCTCCGCAATTTCCGCAGGTGAACAATAACAAACCGCGTGATCCGGAAATCGGTCGGCCTCCCAGCCCGGGTCGACTGAAAACTCACGCGGAGCGCCGGACCGCTTCCGATTCGTTGTCCGTTGTGCCGCTGTCCGCTGATTTCGATAGGCTTCGGCTTCCTCGATGGTCAGTTTGCCATCTTTGTTGGCATCAGCTTCAGGAAACCGAGCTAGCCAGTTTTGAAGTTGTCGTTCGGAATACTGGCCGTAAGCAATACCGTCTGCCGCAACGAACAACAACAGCACAACGAGCAGATTGACTCTGGAAAAATTCATGATTGCCTCATGATCGCAATGGGGAATACGGACGAATTATTAATAGCCAATATGGTCAATTGACACGGCATTTGTCACGAGAATTTACCGGCCATTGTGCCCATCGACTGAGATCAATCGAGCTAGAGATACGTTACAAGGGGTGCCACTGCTGGCTCGCCCAGCAGTGCTTTGGTCCTCGTTTCGCATGCGGAACGTACATCGTCCGCAGCGTGCCACCGCTGGCTGGCCCAGCAGTGAGATTGTTGATTCGGCTGGATGCTTGGAGTGCGGCAGGTTTCTCGACTACCGTTTCTTCTCCTTCTTCAATTCAAAGGAATGCGTGTTGTCGACAACCTCGAAACCCTCCGATTGATACAGGTTCTGGGCCACAAAGTTGTCCACGTCGGTCAGCAGCGACGCGTAACGGGCGCCATGTTGTTGCGCTTCGTACAAACAATGTTGCAGCACAAGTCGTCCCAAGCCTTTGCCTCGATAGGTGTCGTCAATGATCGTGAAATAGTTCATGTAGAGTGACCGAAACGCTGCCCCTTTCACAAACGCACCTGCGTAAAAATTCCCACACCACACGACGCCATCCCCATATTTGTAGGGCGGCTTCAAGAGAACACAGCCGAAATCGTACTTGGGGTCGACGCCGAACATCTCGTGTTTGACATGCAGCAGCTTGAGCGGATCGGACTTGGCGGTCTTCCGTCGCGTCTTGTCAAACTGATTGACAAGACGCAGCCCGCGATCGGTCACTCGAAACCCGGAATCAAGCAGGCACTGCCCGATCCAGGCCCAGCGTGACGGCAGACTGCCGGCGCTGTCGGCAAAAAAAGACGGGCACATGCAGCCATCGAACGCCACCATCCGTTTCGGCTGATACTTTCGAACATGGGCAATGACCCGTGGTAACAGGTCCCTGACAGCCTGCGCTGCCGAAGGTTCTGCAATAATTGCCTGAATATAACCGGTTCCCGCTGAAACAACTTCGTCCCCTTTCAGGACAAGCCCACCCGACACGAAGGCGACAACACGGTTGTTCGCCGTTGCGACGAGTCCGATTTTCGCTTTGGCATGGTGATGAGACGGATTGCGAATGAATCGTGTCGTAAACAGGTCCGAACCGAACTGATCCCGCCGTACATTGTGATGAAACGGCAACGAGGCCGTCTGCCGGCGATACAGTTTGTAAACAGCTTCGTTGTCAGATGGGCGGTATTTCCGAATCGGCATCGATTGCTCTACCCAAGTTTGTGGTGGGTTTCTTTTGCGGTGATCAGATTTGGATAATCCTTTGCACAATGAACTTTGACCTGTCAACCGGTCGGATGTGAGTTCTGATCGGCGATGACTTTTTGAGAGTTTCTTCGTCGTTGAATGCACAGCAGCGCCAAGTGCACCAACAGGCCAACGATTACCAGCCCAAACAGAGGCTCTTTCGGATTGGTCGACTGTTGAATAATCATTGTTGGTTCGTTCGATAAGGCATGCCAGCCGACGACGAAAAACAGGTTCCGCGTTTGCAAATATCCCCAACTATAAAGTAATCCCATTAATAGCAACCAGCCAAGATGTTCCGGCAGAGCAGCAAGGGCGACGCCATTTGCGAGGCGATGGGGGATGTGAATCGCCGCAAAAAAGAGCTGTGTTATCAGCAAGACGACAATCAACCGAATCGCTTGAGATTGAAGAATTCCGCATCGGGAGAAGATCTGCGACACAAAAAGATGTCGAAAGACCATTTCCTCATACAAGGCATTGCCCAACAGCTGGGCGATCAGCAATCCCAAAACCAACGTTACTCCACGTTCGGCCCAGGCTGGATTGAACTGCAGCGGGTCACCGATCGCTAAGGTTATTACCGCATGCACGCATTGCATCGTCACCCACAAGGCCAACGTCCACAGCTGACCCGACTTCAACTTGGACCAGTCGAGTCCCAGATCACGCCGCCGCAAGCCCCCCCACCATACGACGATCAGCCACAAAAATGCGTAGTCAACCAGATAGACCAGCATCGTGCCGTTGACCAGCCAGCCGGTTCCGCGATACAGCCAATCAAACGCGCGGTGCCAACTGGTCGAAAACAAAACGAGCGGAAACAGCACGCGGTATATCGTAAAGACCACCAATACCCGCCAAGCCAGCTGCCGCTCCGGCTGCAAAAACTCGCAAGTCGTTGGCCGACGCGACATCGGACGTTCCCACGGTCAACAGGAAGACAGACAATTGTTTGTTCTTGCAGGATTCACCAAGTGTGTCAGCAAATGAGTATGCCGGACTTGTTAGGGTCTTGAGGGGTGGCCCGACTCGCTGATCCGATACAGATGGTCCACGCTCCGCAGCAGCAAGGCGTCATCTGCGATTGCCGCCGAACTCCAGAACATGCCCTCTAGTTCGTTGGTTCGCACGACCTGATACTCCGCACCGGGAACCAGCACAAACGTCTGGCCTTTCTCATCGAGACAAAAGACTTTTCCACCAGCTGCCCAGGGTGAGGCGGTAAACCCGGCTGCGCCCGGCAAACGCTTGCGATAATGCCGCTTGCCGGTTTCCGCATCGAAGCATTGAATGATCCCACCGAACTGACTCAGCGCATAGACGCAGCCATCAAACAATAGTGGCGAGGAAAGATTGGGGGCCGCCTGCGGCAGACTCCAAGCAACCGAATGCTTGGCGTCTTCTGCGGTCAAATCTCCCACTGCTCCGGGCCGTACCGCAGTGAGCGTGCCGCTGGCCCCCGTCGATCGTGTTGCCGATCCCACGAACAACAAGTCGGGCTTTCCGACGGCGGTCATCGCACAACGGCCATTGCCTGGTAATTCCCACAAGAGATTTCCATTTCCCGGATCATACGATCGAATCTTCGCGCCGCCGCACGTCACCAGTTCCGCTCGCTTGTTGTTATTCCACAGATACGGAGTCGACCAATTCGATTGCTCGACTCGTTCGGTGCGCCATCGTTCGCTGCCATTCGATTTGTCAAACGCCGCCACGTACGACGCATCCTCGTTATCGCACAGCACGTAGAGAAGTTCGTTCACAAGCAACGGCGAACTGCCCGTGCCCCAGCCGTACTGCATCGAATGACTGGAAAGCGGCTGATTCCAGATTTCGTTTCCATCCCTGTCAAAACAATAGAGGCCGGCCATCGCCACGCACACATAGATAAATTCACCATCGGTCACCGGTGTTTCCGAGGCGTACGAGTTGCTCCTATGGCGGGGGATCGTTGGCGGCGATTCGCGAACTGTCGTCTCCCAAAGCCGCTCACCCGAATCCAAA
>JANQRQ010000052.1 GCA_028284485.1 Planctomycetaceae bacterium
TGCTCGAACATCCTTTTGAACAGAATCACTCAATCGGTCGTTGCATCGGCGGATAAGATTTCCACAGGAACAAACTCAGTCACCGGTTTTCCGGATTCCACGTCAAAAATCCGGATCGTACCGTCGAATCCGGCAGCAGCCACCTCTTGTCCGTCGGGCCGAAACGCAACGGCAAAAACGGGACTTTCGATACCATCAAGTTTGTGCAGAACCTTGCCATCTTCCGTTGTGAAAATCCACGCCTCGCCGTTAGTCGCAGTGCTCGAGCCGACGACAAATTGACTGCCATCTTTATTGAATTTCAAATCGAAGATTCTTCCCGGCATTCGCGGGTAAGCGCGAATCTTGTTGAAGTCATCGCCGATTCGACGCGTTTGCGTGCGAAATATTTTGTAAAGTCGAGGCTCGCCGTCGGCACCACCGGTCAGTACCTGCTCGCGGGTCGGATGACGTTCGACGCTCGACAGTCCGCCTTTGAGCGCACCAGGAGTAATGCTGGTAATGTTGTCCACGAATTGACCGCTCTCGACAATCGTCAATTTCATTGATCGATCACGACTCACGGTGATTAAATGGTCGTTCTTGAGTGAAAAGGTCGTTCCCAGCACCCAATCGGCATGAGCATCGAGTTGCATGACTTGTGCCATGTCTTCGACATTGATCACTCGGGCACGGTTGTCGGCACCACCGAATGCCAGCTGTTTTCCGTCATCGCTGAAGCGCGCACCGAACAACGTGTCGTGACCAACGGTCGTCGTCTCTTTCAGCTCACGCTTGGCAACATCCCACAGTTGAACTTCGCCAAATAACGACGGCACTCCACCCACAGCGGCGAGTTGTGACCCATCGGGCGAGAAACGGACCGACTCGATTCGTTGCGACCGGCCAATCAGCCGACCTTTCCGCTCACTGCCGTCCGAGCTGTACAAAATCACTTCGTGAAATCCGGAAACCGCCAGCGTCTTTCCGTCGGGGGAATAAGCGAGTGCTGTGACGACTGGGGGACGCAAGTATGCCGGAGGGTTGTCCGGCCCGACTTGCGCCTGCATTTGGGCCGGTGTATCGTCGACAGCCCCCTGCTGAATCCATTGCGCAATCAATTCCACTTGTTGTGGAGCCAGTGGGTCACCGTCGGGCGGCATCAATGGTTCATCACCCGAAATATACTCAAAGATCAAACTGAATTCGGGATCGCCAGCTTCAAATCCTTCACCACTTTGACCGCCGGCTTTCAGACCGGCATAGGTTGTCAAAAGCAGCTTTCCTTTCTTCTTGGCAGGTTGATGGCAACCGGAACAGTGGCGCTGCAAAATTGGACGCACTTGTCGATAAAAGCTGATCGTTTCGGTCGATTCGGGGCTCGCAGAATCCTCGTTGGCGCCGATCGCGAGTCCTTGGAGCACGGCCAACGAAACGAGAAACATCAACGAAGTCTGTATCCGCATAAGTTCTGTCCCGGATAAGATTGCATTCCCCGTCCTGCGACGTGTCTGATCGCACGCGGTAGACTGCTCCTGCCCCTGATAGATCAATTCCTACTGATATCATACGCCTGGGCGATTTCCCGAGTAAAGCGCATCCTCACCCTGCCGGAAGACTTACCCGATATTGCCGGAAAAGTCGCAGTCGCGACGCCAGGACCGCTTGGATGAACCTAGAGAAATCGGCCCCGAAAAGTGGATCCATTTTCGCCGTCGAGAGCGTGCCAATTAATCGATTCGCTCGTCGAGATCTTTCACGCAGTGATCGTCACAATGGCTGAAGCGACTTATAGCGTTGTCGAAGAGGCGGCAGCCGATTGACCGGTGGCAACGCTTTTGTGAATTTGCATCAACGCCCGGGTTGCCGCTTGACCATCGCCACGTCCCCATTCCTGCTTGGCACGGGAGAGCGCCGGAATGGCGTCCTTCGCGGCTGCACCCAGATCTCCAAGAATACTTGCGGCACGGCGGCGAACTCGACGGCTTTCGTCATCGAGCGCGGAGATAAGGCTTGGGACAGCCGGCGCTCCGGTTCTGACCAGCGCCGACGTCGCCGCTTCGCGCACTCGCGTTCGATGATCAGCGAGGCGATCGACCAGAACTGGAACTGCGGACGCGGCCGCAGACCCCATATGCCCGATCGCATCGATGGCGTTCCGACGTTCGTCGGCCGTTCCCTGAGCGACTTGATTCACCAACCGGTTCAAGTCTCCAGAGACAGGCATTGCCTGCTCGGATGACCCATGATGAATGGGACGATGATCGTCGCCGTCGTCAACAATCTGTGACCTGAGGTTTTTTAGTTGTCGCCTGAGGAGATCCACTTCGCGGGAAACATGCAACAACTTGATGAAGTTCCATCCGATGATGGTCATCAAGACGGCTGTAAAAAGGTTGAACTCAAACACGGCAATCGATGTTTAATGGGGGTCAATCGAAAACGGTTGGAGCGAATCAATGCGATGCGTACAACCGGCGGTCACTTGCTGCTTATTTTGGTAGCCTTTCGAAGAATTCTCGCTGGTATGCCCGGTCGCTGCGAGTTTCGTGAGCGCTTTGCTACTCGGGCGACGCGCGAAATACTCCCTTCATCGTACACGGGCATTGAATTCAAGTGTTAGTTTTTTGAACCGTTTTCGGCCAAATACATCGTGGGGTCGCTCATTCAATTAGCACAAACGTTGTCAGCGGATTCCGAGGACCAGATGCAGCGCAACGTATCGGCGAATGATCCGACCTCCTCGATTCGACAGGTGGCAACCAGCAGATTCTGCCGGAGTTGGTATCGCTTTCGGTGATCGCTTTGGTTGGCCTCGGCGGCTGCGATCACCGCCAACAAATTCTCAGCCAAAAGAAGGTAGCAATGCTGGAATCGAATTCACGTGTATTTCCGCGAATCCCTTCAACGCGACTCAAATCCGCAAGTCGTATCGCCGATCGGGTGGCGTGTTTCCGCGATCAAATCGCACAAATTGTAAAAGATTCAAATGACAAAAAGGAGCCGAGATTCCGGTTGACTCAAAAATTGAAAACTCATATCGTCCGCACCACTTGGTTGATGCCAATCGCCACCCGGAAGTAGCAGGAGTCCTTCGCCCCCCTGGGACCCGTTGCTTCCGGGTTTTATTTTTGGTCGATTGGTGAAAGAGCGATTCCACATTTCGCGCGCAACGCCGGCATCACGAAAGCAGCCAAGCGGTGCGCCGCCTAGGAATGTCATGCAGCGGTTTGCGATCAGCAACCGTAGCGGTTGAGCGCAAATTCTTCCAATTCGGTGAGACCAGCCCCTTTGCCGATCACCACGACTCCCGCGTCGGTTACGGTCAGTCCCCGCGCTCGGTCGAACTCGTGGTCGAATCCGATCTCCATACCTTCCGGCACATCGACCCCTTTGTCGATGATTGCTTTTCGCACTCGAGCATGACGTCCGATGTTGACACCCTCGAATAGAATCGAGTCTTCGACAGACGCCCAACTGTTGACTCGAACATTCGGCGAGATAATGGACCGCTCGACTCGACCACCGGAAATGATACTGCCGGAGCAAACCATGCTGTCGAGCGCCTGACCAACACGAGGTTCTTCCACCCCGGATTGAGCGAACACGAATTTCGGGGGTGGATACGGTGCCAGATACGTTCGAATCGGCCAGGTATGATCGTAGAGATTCAGTTGTGGATCGACAGTAATGAGATCCATGTTGGCTTCAAAATAAGCATCGAGCGTACCAACGTCCCTCCAATAGCACTGGTCTCCCGTATTCTTGTCGCGGAACGGAAATGCACGAAGCAAATGGGTGTTCACCGTCGATGGAATGATGTTCTTCCCAAAATCGTGCACACTTTCGTTATCGGCAGCATCGTGGATCAATTGGTCGAACAAAAACGGTGCACTAAATACGTAAATCCCCATGGATGCTAAGCATTTGCTGGGATTATCCGGCATGGGATCGGGGTTGGCCGGCTTCTCGCGAAAATCGACGACGCGACCGTCCGTATCGACCTTCATAATGCCGAATTGAGAGCCTGACCTTAAATCGACCGGTAGACAGGCAATCGTGGCGTCGGCCTGCGATTCAACATGCTCGCGGATCATCTCGGAGTAATCCATTTTGTAGATATGGTCACCCGAGAGAATGACGACGTAATCAGGACGCGATTTTTCGATCGTGTAAATGTTCTGGTAAACGGCGTCGGCAGTTCCTTTATACCACTGCTCGTCAATTCGCTGCTGTGGAGGAAGTATGTCGATGAATTCATCGAGTTCGCGGCAGAGAAATCGCCAGCCCAAATTGATATGCCGGTCAAGGCTGGCCGCTTTGTACTGCGTCAGAATCAGGATTTGCCGCAATCCACTGTTGATGCAATTGGAAAGCGTAAAATCGAGAATGCGGTAACTGCCGCCAAACGGCACTGCAGGCTTCGCGCGGTCCTGCGTAAGCGGCTCGAGTCGAACTCCCTTTCCTCCGGCTAGCACCAACGCCAGCACGCGTCTCATCCTTGCCTCCTTTGCACAGGCGGCCGCCTGAAAGATCCTATCACCATGGCCGACCCCATCAGCAGCGGGATCGTCTCTCCCCCTATTATCGGGGGTTTACAAAAATGAGCAACAGAAGTCGCAGAATTCGTGATCGATTCGAAGAACAGTTCCGCTTTCAAATACTCTCCTCGTTGATTTTCAGAATGAGGGCCGAGGATGTTGCGGGTAAACCGGCCGACGGGCATTGATGGTCCGCAACGCGTGTTTCGACTCAATTGCGTCCCATTTTCGGGGGACGAGTTCGTTAAGAATCTGCGAAACTCCAACTACCCTTCGACAACTTCCCTCATTTTTTCCAGCCCAAGCTTTGCGACAGTTTTTGCGTCCTGATCCCAAAGATCTTGCCGAAACAGCTCTAAAGATATCCAACGATCGTAGCCTGTTTGTCTCAATAGCTCGATATACCGTTTTAAATCGACGATGCCTTCCCCTGGGAGAACCCGGTCGGGGTCACGCTGGGTCTCGCGCGGGGGATCGGCCGGCGCATCGTTGAAATGTGAAATCGCGATTTGTCCACCGGTCAGACGGGCCATCGATTCCATACCGCCGCCTCCCCGAAAACAATGGAATGGGTCGAGCACGATGGTCACTTCGGGCTTTTCCGAGCCATCCATAATCTGCAGCGCGTCGTCGATCGTGTTGATTTGCTCGGCAAACCCCAAATACTCCATCGCCGGTTTGACGCCGATTTCCAGTCCAATCTCCATCAAATCGCCGTACCGACGGGCTGCCATTTCGATATCCACCTGTCCATGCGGCGGACCGGCAATAACGAACTCGGCACCAACTTCGGCTGACTGTTCCATACGCCGCTTGCATTCAGCGATACCCTGCTCATACTCCTCTCCCGTTGTATCACACCATCCCTTGACCATAATTGTAGTAGGAGCGGTCAATTGATGATCGGCGAGCGCCTTGCGGATATCTTGAATCGACCCACCTTCATCTAAATACAAATCGATGTCGTCATGCCAAAGTTCGATTGCCGAATATCCGGTCTCCCCGGCGATGGCAATTTTTTGCAAAATTGGTGTCGGTTTGATCGTGCTGGAATTCAAACAATACAAGAATTCGGGCATAGGTCGGCTCCGGAGGAGGCATTGAGAAATGATTTTAAGTCAATCAAGGCGTAAGTCCGAATCGAAATTGAAGTCCAGTGTCCCTGCGGGGACATCATCAGTTTGGGCTGATCGATCGAACGACATACCACCGTGATATTGATCGACTCGCCACGGGGGCACAAGGAACCTTTTGGTAACAAGTTCCATTTTTGAAGAACAACTTTCGAATGTCGGACCAATCAATCACATTGGCTTTAGGGGGCGGGGGCGCCCGGGGCGTAGCACACCTCGGTGTCATCGAAGTACTCGCCGAAGCCGGCTTAAAGGTGGACCGCATCGTTGGTGTCAGCATCGGCAGCTTGGCAGGAGCCATCTACGCCTTGCATGGCGACCACATTAGAGCGGTTGAAGAAACTTTGGAGTATCTGACCTCGAACACGTTTCAAGACCACCAACATATGCTATTCGGCGCCAGCCCCGGCAAAGGTGAACAAACAACCGGTGGGGCATTCAGTTGGTACGACCGCGTGAAAGATTATCTGCGAGCGAATCGCTTGTTCCATCGCGTTGTGCGTCGGCCGAGTTTATTGCCCGGAGTTATTTTGCAGGATGTCATCTCCCATCTGACTCCCGAGGCAGATATCTCCAATACGACGATTCCGCTCAGTATCGTTGCCGTCGATCTGCGAAGCGGTCACCGCGTCGTACTGGAAAAAGGCCCCATTCGCGAGTCGGTTCAAGCGTCGTCGTCGCTACCGGCCATTTTCCCACCCGTTGAGCTCAACGGAATGCTCCTGTGCGATATCGGAGTATTCAATTCGCTGCCGACTGTCGTGGCCCAATCGTATCGGCCAGGTTGTCTCGTGGCAGTCGACGTCAGTTCGTCCTTGAGACGATTGGACGCTTGCGAGACCGCCTTGGATGTCCTGATGCGGATGGATGAAATCGGCGAGTCCCTTTATCGGAGACAGGTGCGCGATGCAGCCGATTACGTCATTTGCCCCGAAGTTTCGGGGACAGAATGGTTCGATTTTGGGGAACCTGGCAAATTGATCGAAGCAGGACGGGTCGCCGCCAAGAAATCTCTTCCGGCAATCAAAGATCTGCTCGATCAGCCTCGCTCCGGCGGTACCGAGCCGTCATAGTGAGTAAAGGGATTTGAAGTCGTTCGCTCTTACCGAAACGACGAGACAGTGTCTAGTTTTCCCGTAGCGGCTGGCGCACTGTGAATTGCGTCGAAAATAAGTCAATTGTCGGTAGATCAAAACTGGACACGCGCTAGCCAACGTTCATGTCGCACTTTGCCGAACATCTCGATTCAGGATTATTGCGAAATAATGACGATTAGATTGATTGCTGCACCGCACACGCCGATGCATTCCGACGGCAGTCTGAACCTGGATGTGGTCGGTGACCAAGCTCAAAGGCTACTCGACACCGACGTCACTGGGGCATTTATCGGAGGCACAACGGGAGAATGCCAGTCGCTGACTGTTGAAGAACGAATCGCCTTGGCCGATCGATGGGTAACAATTTCCCAAGATTGCAAACTCGAGGTCTTCGTGCATGTCGGCCATAACAGCCAGTCTGATGCTGTCACGCTTGCCGCACATGCCGCGGAAATCGGTGCCGATGCCATCGCGGCCCATGCCCCGTGCTTTTTCAAGCCGGCCGACGTTGAAGACCTGATTGGATACTGTGCGCCGATTGCCGCGAAGGCACAGGACGTACCGTTCTACTACTATCACATCCCCAGCATGACTGGCGTCTCGCTGCCGACCCATACATTCTTGGAACAAGCCAAAAGCCGAATCCCAAATCTCGCCGGCGTGAAGTTTACCGATGTGAATCTAATTGATTTTCAGAAATGCGTTCGCGTCAGCGATGGTGCACTCGACGTCTTCTTCGGCTGCGATGAAGAATTGATGGCCGCCTATGCTCTGGGAGCCCGAGGAGCGGTCGGCAGCACGTATAACTTTGCCGCCCCGTTGTACCACCGCTTGATCTCCGATTTTGAATCGGGCCGCGGTGATGCTGCCAAAGCCGCGCAGATGAAATCCGTTCAAATGGTCGAAGCGATGCAACGCTTCGGGTATGCCGCCGCTTGCAAAGCGGTCATGTCATTCATCGGGATCGACTGCGGTCCCGTGCGCTCGCCGCTGCGAAATCTGACAGCAGATCAGCTTAGAGAGCTGCAACAGCAAATCGAAGCGCTGGACGTCTTGTCATTGGATTCGGCAGAGCCAACGCCAACGAACGAAGCTGGCGTTCGACAACGCGGTTAGTTCCTAGATTCGTGGTGCTCGTTAGCGATGATCCAATGAACTTTGAATGGTCGTGATCTCGCCGAAGTCTCCACGAATTGAAGCCGACACGTCCGCGAACGCAAATTTCGATGAATCTTTCGCTCGCGCTTCCGGCTTGAATCACTCGAGTTCGGACGATCCCGCACGCTTTCAGCCGTGCCGTTTTCTTTTAAAATCGCGATTTTTAAACTTCGGGGAATATATTGACAGTCTATATATCGCTATGCTATATATAGCGTCGCTTTACATGGAGGATGGAATCGATGTCGGAATCGCTCGACCCACAATTGATGCGGGGCAGCCTGGACTTGCTGGTGCTATCAGTCCTGGCGGATGGTCCCCGTTACGGATACAGGATCGGCCAAAGCCTGAAGGAATCGAGCGGCAGCTTGGTGAACGTGCAAGCAGGGACTTTGTATCCTCTATTGCATCGACTGGAAAACGATAAGCTGATTAAAGCGTCGTGGGACGACTCCACGGGTCGTCGCCGAAAATGGTACGAATTAACACCGGCGGGGCGCCGCCGATTGAAGCAACAGGCTTTGCAATGGCAGGAATATGCCGACTGCCTCCGACGGATTTTGGCCCCTGTTTTGGAACCACCACCGAAACCGGCTTAATGATGAGACTGATTGGGAAGGACGAAGAAACGGATTATTGCGAGACAGCGAAACGAGAATCGGGAGGGCGAGGCTCCTGCCGAGCCGAAAACTGATCTACGTGAATCATGTCCGAAAAAGAATTTGAACTTTACCTGTCACTGCTGAGTCGCTTTCTGCGGCTCAAGCCTGGCCAGCGTGCTGAGATTGCCGATGAGTTGCGTGCTCATCTGGAAGAACGGTACGAAGACCTGGTCAAGTCGGGACAACCCCGGGAGGAGGCAATCCGCCGGGCACTCGACGAATTCGGCGATGCCGCTGAGTTGGCCTCTCACTTCACACATCTCGCCCAACAACGACGAAGGAGAATGATCATGCGCGTTTCGATGGGAACAGTGGCCGCGACGGCTGTGGTGCTATTTGTCATCGGTCTGTTCCGTACTCCGGAACCGATCGCCAACTTTCCCGAACAAGCGCAGGCACAACAAGATTCGCCGGAACTCGATTCGGAGCTGGATGTCGAATTTTACGACCCTGGCATTGACTTGCCTGACGAACCGGGCGGAATCGATTTGTCCCAGCCGATTACGAAGAGTTCGCAGATCGAGGAGCGGTTGGGAATCCGGCTGGAGGAAATCGACTTTGTAGACATCCCATTATCCGATGTCCTGTCGTATTTAAGTGAGCAAATCAAAGTTGATATTCTCGTGGACACGAGATCATTGGAAGAGGAAGGACTGACAACCGAACTCACGATTGATTCTCTGCGGATTCAGTATGCCAACATCACGGCTGATACCGCGCTCAGGTTGATTCTGACGCCGTACGATCTCACATTTCAAGTTCGCACAGAACACATTGTCGTACAAACGTTGCTCACTGCCGAAGAGGAACTAGAAGTCGCCGTCTACAACTGCCGAGATCTCCTACAAACGACTGAGGCAGCAGAGGTCCTGCAATCGAAGAAGAAATCGCAAGGATTGTTCTCCGTCGTCGGGGAGGAATCGCAATCTGCTGGAATAATCTCCAATTGGCCAATCACGATTCGCGCCGAGTCTGCAGATTCGGATTATGAAAATGCTTTGGCCAAGCAGTTTGAATCCACGCCGAAGGGCCCCACTCCGAATAAGTCAGTTGCTTTGATCCACGTGATTACGTCATCAACAAGTGGACCGTGGTTCACGGAAGACGGTGCCGGCGGAACGATTGAGGAATTCGACGGCCTATTGGTAATTCGCCAATCACAAGCAGTCCACCGTGAGATTGAGGAACTACTCGAGATGCTGAGGGCCGCAAATCAGGAGACAATCAGGCGAAACGCATCCGTGACATATTGATCGAAACCGTGCTGGCCACACCGCCCCCAAAATCGTCGACGATATGGTCGGCCAATGGCCATCGCAGCTTGGCAGAACCTCGGGCTAAGGTGGTAAACAGCATTCAGCGGTAGACGCCGTAGAGCGGCTCGGCTGAATCGATCACCGCTGGGTTGCAGGATCGGCGAAGAAAGTAACCACCAAAGCCTGAAGCGCTAGCGAAGGACCCGTCCGATGTTGCCTTCGCTTGCGATTCAGGCTTCAATCATCTGGACCATGAGAATGCAAACCGTGCGATGAGAATCAGCGGCACATTCGGGCGATGAAGCAGATCGCCGCTTACAAAAGTTCGATTTCGGCGCTGCCGAGTTCGACAGAAACGCCCTTTTGCAGATAGTCAACCGCGACAAGCAAGCGGTCGCCTGAACGTCGCTGCACAATTTGGCCTTCGATCATTCGCAGCGGACCCGATTTGATACGCACCTTGGTCCCCGGCTGAAGATATTCTTCCGGCGTTAATGACTGACCAGACAGAATGAGTTGCCGAATTTGGCGGAGTTCGTACGTCAGTCGCTCGCCATCCCCAACCGGCAATAGTTTGGATGTTGCGCGACAATCGAGTGTTCGAAATCGATCCTCGTCATTTCCGTAAACGAATGCATAGCCGGGAAACAACGGGACATACGAAACCCTTCGTCGCCCGCTTGGCGACTGCGTCCGATTTTCGTATTGCGGAACGTAATGGGCAACGCCCTGCCCGCTCAATTCGCGGGCCAACAGTTTTTCCTGCCGCGAACGAGTATGCACGACCCACCACTGTCGATCCGTCTCACAACCGGTTTCCGGCAGATCCAAAAGATCGCTGGGAAAAAGGTCAGGTTCCTGCACAAGAATGGGCATTGCTCAAATTCCGACGTCGCAAAAATAACTCGATTATTGTCAAACAAAAACAAATTGTGATACGACGAATCTTACACTCTCACGTGTTCCGGTCCGTGTGAATTGGTGGTGAAAGCATAGGCCGGACTTCGCTCGTCCGTTCTCTGATAGTAGGAGTACGACTCGTAGTATCCCCCGTCGTCGCCATCCTCCGGCTCTAATCCGTTCGCGACGACGCCGATAACATCCGCCCCATGAGTGGCAAGCAATTCCTTGGCCCGTCGGGCGGCGGTATTGTTGTTTTTCGCCATTTTCAGCACGAGTAACAAACCATCGGCCTGTGGAGCTACGATACACGGATCGCTGACCACGAGCAAGGGGGGTGTATCGACCAGCACGTAGTCAAATTGCTGCCGCGCCAACTTGACAATCTCTGCGAAGCGCGGTGAGGAAAGCAGTTCCGCGGGTTGGTGCGGTAATATGCCTGCTGTCATCAAGGAATGATTGGCGATCGACGTTTCCCGAATGGCAGACTCCATTGTGATGTCGCCGGTGAGCAATTCGGACAAACCAAGTTCCATGTGGCAACCAAACAGCAGGTGGGCCGTCGGGCAGCGGAGATCGGCATCGATTTGCAATACCTTCTTGCCGGCTTGTGCAATGGCAATCGCCAGATTTGCCACCAATGTCGACTTGCCGTCCCCGGGTTCGGGACTCGTCACCTGAATAACTTTGGCTCCCTGAGCGCCCGCACCCACGAACAAGGCCGTTCGGGTTGAGCGGTAGGCTTCGGCGGCGGCCGATCCGGGGCGATGGTAATAACATAATGCGGCCCCCAATCCGGTGGCTTGGACGGTTGCCGAATCGGCTAGATCATCCCGTTCGAACTCGGGAATGGATCCGAGTACGGGAAGCTGAACACTGCGCTGCACGTCCGCAATCGACCGGATGACATTGTCCCGCATTTCGCGAAGGTAAATCATTCCCAATGCCAATGCGACGACAAACACGCCGCCGGCCCCAACAAACTTGATGGGGCGCTTGATGACCAACTCGTCCTCGACCGGCGCAAGCTGCTCGAGCGTGTAGCCGACCTGGCTTTGGGCCATTTGATGTTCACTGCGTCGTTTGACGACTGCTTCCCACAATCCTTTCACGCGCATCAGTTCGTCGGACATCGATTTGTCCTTGGCCGCGTAACGGGCGTACTCCTTGGCGAGTCGCCCTTCTTCTTCGGAAAGCTGTGCCAATTTCGCATCACGATGTTCGAGTTCCATCAACTTTTGTCGTAGCGAATGCATATAGATCGTAACCAAGTCGACATTCTCTGGAACTTCCTGACCATCGGGCGTGCGGCGCAATTTGAGTTCGGCATCGACGTCGGGCAATGTCACGCCGCGCTGCAGATAGTACTTGCGAATTGTTTCAATCTTCTTTCTGACCGCGATCACGTCGGGGTAATTGTTGCCAAAGTCACGCAGCAATGTCTTTTCCTCGAGCAATAACGGAACAAGTTGCTGTTCCATGGCATCAGTACCAGGTGGGCCGGCCAAGAACGACTCACCGGTCGTGCTGAGGAACTGCCGGACTAGCAATTCGAGCGATTCGCGTGTCTCGCCGTTGTCGATTGCCTCTTGTAATGCGGTCAACTTGGATTTGATTTCGGCCTTCGTCAGGATGTTCCGCCGGCGTTCGGCATCAATGGCCAGCAAGTGATCCTGGTGAATATTCGTAATGTCGGACGAGGTTCCCGCCGCTCCCGGTGCGTTGCGCCAATGCAACGGAGCTGATTCCCGAAACGCGAGATACTCGGCTTCCTTCTGCTCGAGCTCTTTTTTTAGCTCTTGATCCGCGTTCGTCATCAGGCTGACGACTTGCGCAGAGTAGTCCTTGTGAGTTTTTGCCAGGTACTTGCTGTACGCGTCGATGATCGCCGTCACGACAGCACGAGCGTCACTAGGACGACGATTGTTGTACGTAATATCCAGCACATTGATGAACGATTTGTCCTGGCCGGCACTCCGTTTGACGCGAAGCTCGTCCAGGATGTCTTCCACTGGAGCATCGGACTTAGCGAGTGAAGGCAATTGATCAAGCTTGTGCAGCTTGATCGCCTCGCCGACGATCATCGGGCTCATAATGAGCGCAACGTGTTCGGCTCGCTCACCGTACGTGGTGGCTTCTGCCCCCTTGATGGGATTGTCTGCCTTTTTGGAGACGAGGATACGTGCCGTCGCCATATACATCGGGCCCATTTTCAGGTAGGCCATTACCCCTAGTCCCATACCGACCGCTAAGGCCAAGGCAATCGTGAATTTGTGCCGCAGTACCATCTGCACTGTGTCGATCTCGCGCAGATTTGTATCGTGCGCATTAGTCGATCGTGCAAAATCGAAGGGTGTATCGGCGTTGATTGGTTCCAATTTTCCCATCGTCGTAGTTCCCTTAATTCCCCGGGGCGGGTTTCTATTTCTGTTGGCGGCCTCACACCGTTTCTGCAGAAGCCGAATTGCTCTCCAGAACAGAGTTGGCGTAATAATCGATCGTCGTTCGTAGCCCCTCGTAAAGGCCGATCTGCACGGAGTAGCCCATGTCGCGCTGTGCGTCGCTAATATCGGCCCAAGAATGCAGCACATCGCCCACTCGTGGCGGTGCATAGATCGGGTCGAAGGGGACTTCCAACCGTTCGCAAATCTCACGCAGCAATTCATTCACACTGATGGAATCACCGCAGGCGACGTTGTACACACGGCCCGACACATCGTTCGCATTCGCTTCGGCTGCCAGAATGTTGGCCGAGACCACATTTTCCACGAAGGTAAAATCGCGGGATTGAGTACCGTCTCCGAAAATCGTCGGACGCTGTCCAGCCAGTAGTGCCGAAACAAACAGCGGAATCACTGCCGAATAGGGACTGTTCGGATCCTGCCGGGGACCGAACACGTTGAAGTACCGCAGGCGAACCGTTTCGATGTCGTAAGTGGCAGCGAACGATTCGCAGTACAACTCGGCGGCTAGCTTGGCGGCCGCATACGGTGACAAAACCTGAGGAACTTGACCTTCGTGCTTCGGCATGGTCGGTTGATTGCCATAGGCGCTGCTCGAGGCAGCGTAAACGACTCGCCGGACGCCCGCTTTCCTGCACGCGTCGAGCAGATTGATTGTTCCCGTCACACAGGCATGGTGCGTGTCCATGGGAAATTCGATACTTCTCGGAACGGAGGCCAACGCCGCCTGATGGAAAGCGACTTCCACGCCATCCACGGCATGAGCTACGACATCGGGATCGGCAACATCGCCTTCGACAAACTCCACGCTGTGCTCGATATGGCTAAGATTGTCCAGTGATCCGGTGGACAGGTTGTCCAAAACGCGGACCTCGTGTCCGTCTTGCACGAGTCGGGTTGCAATATGAGAACCAATGAATCCGGCTCCACCAGTCACGAGGTACTGTGTCACTGTTTCAATTCCTTATGGGGGCCGTTAGCAAGCCCGAAAAAGTTGACAAAAGACGGCAAACAGGCTCACGAATCGACTGGCTGCTCAACGTCACTCTTGCAAGCCAATGGGCCGTAAATCGTGACCTCGCTTCGCCGTTAAATAGATTTGTATCAATGCAAATGTAGCTCGACTTTCGAAGCTGACCGGCCGGCGTTGCGAAATTCACACAAAATCTCTGTGGACTTTCCGCGCGATCAAGGACCGCACAACCTCTGCATCCGACATCATCCGCAAAGGCGAAACGTTCGTATCCATCTAGTGAGACGATGATTCCGCCACGGTCGAGTCGGCCGACTGCATGTCGCGCAGGGACAACGTCGCCGTAATCAACCGGTGGTCCGAGCCATTCAGATGCCCGATCTGGCATTTGCGTACGCACCAATGCGGCGTCGCCAGAATGTGATCGATGCGCAGCCAGGGGGTACCGCTAAGCCAAAAACTATGATCACGACAAGGGGCCGTGTAACCATATCCGCAGCCGGCCTCATCGAAAGCATTGGTGTAATCGCCCCAGTCGTGCTGGTACAGACTGCTGGAACTCGGTGCATTGAAGTCGCCGACAACGACGGCCGGCACGGAAGGGTCAACCGACGAAGTAAAGGCTCGCGTCAACAGAGATTCTTCTCGTCGGAGCGCCAAATGATGTTCGACTTCCTGTGGGCCGGCGCCCGAGAGAATCGATGTGGGACGTAGTTCCGAAAAGCACTTCCTCGGCGTCATCAAGTGTAAATCCGTGAGATAAAACGTTTTGGCCGGATGCGCTACCTCGACCGTCAAGGCTGTATAGCGGTCAAACGGAAGCGCATCGCAATAACCAACTTGCTTGAGCGGATACCGCGAGAAGATCCAAAACTCCTCGAAATGCACTTTGTGCCAATCCTCGAAATACGCGACAGCCAAAGAGTCATCCGCGACGGCTTCCTGGAACGCAACAATATCGGGATTGATTGTGGAAATCTCTTGTAGCAGAGTTGAGAAGTCGGGCTCGAATCCCTGGACATTGCAACTCACCACCTTGATCGTTGGATTGGAAGAAACGACTCCATCGAGGGGATCCGATGCAAGCGGCAATCGATACTCGCAGAGCGGGCCGATGACCATCACGATTGATGCGAGATTCCACCAGATGGCCCGTCGATGCCATTTGATGGCGCAAAGCAACAGAATCGCCGGCGGAATCGCATAAGGTGTTCGCGGCAGGTACGTCAGCGCGGTTGAAAACCACCAATTCTCCGATACAACGAGAATCAGTGCGGTCAGAAATCCGATGACGGCAAAGCACGCCATCGAGGCGACCGAAATGGCTTTCGCTGCCTCCGCAGAGCAACGACCACGGTTCCGGCGGCGGCGACGAGAGGACTTTTTGGAACGCCGACGACGTTGGCCTGACCGACTTTCGGAGGCCTGCCAGTATTGTTGAGTCGGCGGAGCCATCGAGGGCGACTCGAATTCGCCGACGGGTGGTGATGTTGGTGACATGATTAAGCCTTTCAGACCTGCTCGACAATTCTCAACGAACCGATTTGGAACTCCGGCGACTGCACTCCTTGTTCAGCTTGATGGACAAGCTGGGCCATTTCCCAAGCGGTAACGTAGTAGTAGCGGAAAGACGGATCGGAAATTGCACGCGCTTCCAATCCGCGATGAAAATCCTGCATTTGCCGGCTGAGTAACGTATCGATGTTGCCATCTTTGCAGCCGTGCGTATGAAGTTTGAGAAATATCCAATCGGGTCGACCCGATACGTGAATGCCGGCACGTTGCCACAATTCAAAACGGCGGAGATCAGCCGGACGACCTGCATGGAGATCGCCGTTTTCAATTCTCGGAATCACACCGAACCGACGGCGTCCCCAATCAAGCCCTAAAGGACCTTGAATCATTAGCAGACTTTCCGGCGGCGGATTGCTCCCCACGCGGGCCGGAATTCCTTGGTCATGCGACTTCGATTGCCCCGGGATGTCTTGGGCATAGTAGATGGAGTTGATCGTTTTGGTTTGCGTGTTGCTGGGGGCCGACGGCATTGTGAAGTCGGCATAACATCCCGTTTCTAAGAGGATGGGGATTTCCTCGTCGACGCCACACCAATGGCCATCCGGCCGTGAATTGCACAAGGCCCAGTTCCCGTGAATGAACCCGTAAACAATGTCACCGGTCTGGGGATCCTGCCTCAGCAGGCCATGCCGGTGGTATAAGGTGTCACGAAACTCGACCAGCTTATCGCGAAACTGCTCGGCAGTATCGTTGTGATGGTGCAGATGAACGTCGACATCGCCGTACCCTTCGGCACACAATTCCGCCAGCATGTCGAGGTATTCGGGGGAATACTCGTCCTGCGGGAAGAAGAAGGTGTGCTGCGGAACGCGTCCGCGGCAATCCCGAAACCTGGAAAATAGTTCGGGATATTCCCGAGTCCATCGCTCGACTTTGGCACGGCCGACCGAACGGCCCGGTTTGCCGACTTCCGGCTCGTAGTGATCGCACACGCACAGAAAGATTCTCGTGGGCTGCGACTCATCCGCCGATCGCGGATAAGTGGAACGCGTATGGGTCGACCGGCAATAGCTACAGAGCCAGTATTGCATATTCCGGGCGCGAATCGCGATCGTCGCCACGGCAATCAGTACTATCGCAGCGACAAAGACGGCGACAAGCGACCAATGAAGGACTGTGAGCGCAAGAATCATTACGACACACTCTCCGTTTCTTGGACGCGTTCGGTCCGCTTCCATGTCCCTCCCTGAATTCCAGATGCCCAACGCCAAAAGCCCACCAGTAACGCCGCATTCATGCTGACGAACATCGCGGGAACTCGTAGCGGCAGGCTGAAACGCCCTTTGCGCCACAGCCACAAACCCAATGTCGCTGCCAGGTAAAAGGCCTCGTGAACGACCAACAGCCGCAGATAGTAAGGATCAGCAGCCAAGGAGACGTTGGCGACCAACGCCGCCACAAGAAACGCCGGGCACAACCACCGCAGCACCTTATGTGACCAAAACGCCAGGGAAATCGTTCCGCGTCGAGGATCGAGCAGCGATTTCAACCAAAGCAATGATTGAAAACCGCCGGCACCGATTCGGGCGCGTCGATTGAATTCCTGATCGATCGATGCGGGTGTTTCTTCGAATGCGACCGCCTGACCGTCGAACAACAATTGATAGCGATCCACATGCAGACGCATTCCGATCAAAAAGTCGTCAATAATCGTGTTCGTCGGAATCGGGCGATAAAGATTCTTACGAATGGCATAGATGGCACCGTTGGTCCCCAGCAGCGCACCGAGCGTTGCCTCATGACGTTTGAGGAAGTTCTCATAACGCCAATACATGCTGTCGACATTTTGTCCGGTGGCCGGGTCAGTCAGGATCAGCTTTCCGCAGACACCACCGACCGTCGGATCGACGAAGTGTCGGACGAGCGATTTTATTGCCTTGTGATCCATCATCGTATTCGCGTCGGAGAGAACGATTATCTCGCCGGATGCCTCGGGAATCGCGTCGTTGAGCACGGAGGCCTTGCCGCGACGCTTTGGGTATTGAATCAAACGGACCCGGGAGTCGCCGAACGACTGCACCAGTTCGCCAGTTAAATCCTCGTTGCCATCGCAGCCAATAATGATTTCGAAACGATCGGGCGGGTAGTCTAAGAGAACGGCATTCTTCAGGCGCTCCAGAATGACGTTTTCCTCGCGGTATGCGGCAATCACCAACGAAACGCGGGGCCAATCGTGACCGGCTTGTTCGCCTTCGATTTTCACTTGTCGCCCACTTGGCTGTGTGCGGCGAAACATCGTTAATAACACCAATAGGATCGGGTAGCCGACATACGTGTAGGCCACGACGGCAAGCGATCCCCAAAATACGACTTCTACAATGTTCATGATCCCACCTCTTGCAATTGCTCGGCAGGTTCGCTCGGTTTGTCTACGGCGATGGTTGCGGCCGCGGTGATAGTACGCGTCCGAATCACCTTTGCGGGGACGCCGCCCACCGTTGCTCCCTCAGGTACATCGTGGACCACAACGGCATTCGCACCGACCTTCGCGTGGTCACCAATTCGGACGGCGCCAACAACCTTCGCGCCGGCACCGATGAAGATGTCATTTCCCAGTTCGGGCGATTGCTGCTCCTCGGCACCAATGGTGACCTGGTGCTCGATGAAGACGTTTCGGCCGCCACGCGTGCTGCCATTAATAACAACGCCGTTGGAATGAATCAGGACAAATCCGGGACCGAATTCGGCTCCCCGTCCGATAATGCACTGGCACAAAAAACCGTTGAGCTTGTTGAACAGCATCGCCAACGGTTCGAGTCTGTAATGCCTCGACCATTGCATCAAACGATACAGCAACATCGCTGCCGTCCCGTCCGTCAGACAGGTCTTCAGTAATGTCCTGGCATTAACGTCGCCGTAGCACCACTGCGCTTTGGCTTTAATATCTTCGAAGAACACCATGATACGACTCATTTATGTGACAGGAATGTGTTGGCTGCCAACGTGTTGATTGAGCAAATCTGCCAACTGTTTCGCTTCGTTCTCGCGGCTGAATTCACTGACGTCCGGCAAGTCGACCAATGAATTCTCGCCAACGTGAGCGATTTGTTTTTCCAGCCAGTCGGCGATCGCAGAAACTTCCTGCGCCCCGAATTGCCCCTGTGGATAGAACCGCCGAACGATTTCGGCTGTTTCTCCATCGGGCGTAATTGCGAGTATTTCTTTTCCCGTTGCGAGGTATTCGAACAGTTTCGCGGGGGCAACTCGTTCTGCACCGGGAACATCACTTAGTAGAAGGCATAATGCATTCGCAGAGGCCATCACCTTCATGGCGTCGTGGTGATCACAGTACCCGGTCGAGACCACTTCGCACGCCGTCTTGTCGAGGCGTTCCAATACAGCAGCTTGCTCGGGAGTCTTACGACCCACAAAATTCAGCTGCAGTCGTTCGAGCAGTCTTGGTTTTTCGCGATGAAGTAGCTCGATCGAATTCACCAACGGCGAGACATCGGTCAAGTTCCAAAGCGTTCCTGTGTAGACCAACCGAAACCGGTTGGAGAGATTCTCGTCGTCCGTCGACTCGCTCCGTAAGAACTTCAAATCGTCGTCATCAAAGCCGTTGTAAATGCAAGTTGCGTCTGCGCGGCTACCGCATCCGGCAGCACGATCCTGCAGACGTTGGGCACTGGCCTTGGTCGTCGCGACGATGGCATCGGCCGAGCGAAGAATTTGTCGCTGCAGTTTCTCCTGTGCAAACCGGGAAAACGCGTCTTTCTGGCTGTTTTCGAGATAGACCGAACTGAGGTCCCACTCGTCACGGTAATCGAGGATCAGTGGAATCCCGAATCGCCGCTTCAACAGACTTCCTAATAACAAGTTGGAATACGGTGGGGCCGTCGCGAAGATCGCGTCGTGCGGCATTTCCCTTTGCAAGCGGCAAGCCGTCGACCAAGCAGAAGGAAGCCACAATACCTGAGCATCGGGCTGCAGCAAGACGCCGGCCGCTTTGCGCATGAAACGGACGCCCTGCCGCAGGGCTGCCTTCGAAATACTCTGTCGTTGGGCCTCCCCGGGAGCCTGTGACATGTTTTTCTTCAGGCCGTATCCCGGTTCCCAAGTTTTAGCCCGCCGGATGACGGTATCGTCGGGAATGTCGCGACACAAACTTTCGTCAAAGACCGGCACCGAGGGGTTGGCAGCCATAAGCACGCTGGCATCCCAACCGAATTTGCGAAGGTACTTCACAAATTTGACTGGTCGTTGGACTCCCGCGCCGCCAACCGGTGGGAAGTGATAGCTAATGACTAACACCCGCCGCGTGGCAGCGTTTGTTATTGAATCGTCAGCCGTCTTAATCAGAGGGGTTTCAATGGGCATGGACACTTTTTCCATTCGTTTTCGACGGCGAACAATCCCAGGGATCAAGCCAGTCGGTAATGCGTTCGAATCGTATACTCGGTGTTTCTACTCGCCCGGTGAGGATGCGCACCGCTTCGTAGGCGTACGGATGATTGTCGTGAAGCAGAACGACGTCACCCTCATTCGGTTGGTAATCGCTGCACCAGCCTTGCAGTTGCTCAACGGACTGCATTGCGTAATCACGTGGATCGACATTCCATAACACGATGGTTTGCCGCTGTTGCCAAAGCCGCGTGATTTTAGAGAACGTCAGTTTCCCCAACGGAGGACGTACCAGGTCACATTGCTCGCCGGTGATTTCTTGAAGGATCGCTCGCGTCCGCTGGACCTCTGCAATAAACTGTGCCGCCGTAGTCCAAGAGGGGGCGCTATGCGAATACGTGTGGTTTCCCAACGCGTGGCCCTCGTCATGAATACGCCTCACAAGTTGCGGGTACTGCTCTGCTTGGCGGCCGACGACGAAGAACGTCCCGTGAACGCCATGTTCGGCCATGACATCAAGCAAACGCGGCGTTTCGCGGGGATGAGGCCCATCGTCGAATGTCAAAGCAATCGATCGAGATACCGCCGGTAATGTGTCACTATGCGAGTTTCGATTGCGGCCGTCGACGAGGAACATGCGCATCGGCAGCGCGGCGGCCATGGCCGTTCGAATTGTCTGCCGTACGATGTTCATTGTTCGTCTCGCATCCGCGCTTTGCGGCGATTTGTATCGATAACATCCGTGTATTCCCGTCAGGGGTCACTCGTGTGTTGCCGTGGTTAAGACTCTTTCAGGCGTCTGGACAAATGTTTGATCGTGTCGGCAATCCTCGATGACACGTAGCAAATTTTTGGAAGCATCTTCCCACGAGACCGGTTCGTATCGCCGTTGTAGGGTCGTGGTAATTGGAATCCGTTTGAGTTGTTCCTCGATAGCAGCAGCGAAACCAACCGGGTCCCCTGCTGTGACCAACCGGTCGAACGTCGGATCGGCGATTTCTTCAATTCCCCCGACCCGCGTGGCCACAAAGGGAGTCCCGCACGAAATCGATTCCTTCAAGACATTGGGAATGCCCTCCGAATGGCTCGACAGGACTGTCAAATCGGCGGCACGATACCAATCAGCGAGTTCTTCCTGTGGTTGTGCCCCCATTAACCGAACGTATTGGCGCAACCCGCAATCGTCGATTTTTCGTTGCAACTCTGAGCGCAACTGTCCGTCACCTAAAACATAGCACGTGAATTCGCCGCCCTTCGTTGCGAGATGTCGGCAGGCTTCGATCAATACTTCGTAACCTTTCACGGGAACAAGGCGGCCAACCGCCAACAGAACCAAGCGGTTTCCCGGTATTCCCAGAAGTTCTCGGGCCTGCTTCTGGTCTCCTGGACGAAACACATCCCGATCGACGCCCATGTGCACGACGTGAATTCGATCTGGATCAAGCCCACCGTTTCGCAGGTGCTGCGCAATGTCATGACTGACAGCGACCACAGCATCGGCCTGCGCTAATGCTCTAAATATGGCCTCTCGCCGTTTGGCGTCGCGACTGAGCAACAGAACGTCCGATCCGCCGGAAGTAATCACTACTGGAATTCCGAGACGGCGAGCAGCGCGAATCGCAACCGCCCCGTCCGGATGCGGCCAATAAGACAACATGACATCCGGTTGGAATTCCTGTGCAGCGGTCATCACGGCATGCCCCACCGACCACCACAGAAACTCGTGATACTGATGACGCACGATCTTGGGTGGATAGAAAAACAACGGGTAGTCCGCATGCACTCGATCGACGAATGATGAGCGCGGTATCGATCCTGTAGAACGATTTCGGACTAACCCAACGAGACTGTCGATCCACGATATGGGAGAAACCACTCGAACGGAATGATTCTGAGACAACGCGGCAACCATCGATCGGTTGAACGTCCCCTTCGTTGGTTGCAGATGATTGGGAAAGACATTCGAAAAGAAGAGAATTCGCATGATCAATCCCCTGTGCCCGGTTGTTGAGAAGCACGCGAAGACCACACACCACTTCGAAGCGATTGGCGAATCGTCCGCCAGCAACCGGCCTTGTTGAGCAGCGACCTCATACCACACTCGGCCCGATAGGCGGTCGATAGAGATCCGGCCGCCAATCGATGACGGATTCCCGAGGGAACAAGCCAAACGTTGCCGCTTCGTGATTCGTGATTGGCGAACATCCGTTTGTAGTCCGCATCGCCCAAACCAAAGTCGTACCAATTCGGCGAATCGAATTCGCAAAGATCTTCCAGCAGCATCAGTTGGAGCACTTGGCCGGGCGATTTCCCGGAATAGCCCATGTCGAAACCGGCTTCCTCGGCGCTGTAGTACCCCCGATACTGGCTAGCGATTTCAAATGCGACAGGAGCATCGTCGAGGAACAGCAAATAACTCCTCAACGAACCCTGCGTCGCCAAGAATAGCAATTCGCGTAGTTCTGACTCGCTGTTATTGACTCGCACGCCCAATACCGAAGCCTGCCAACTACGCGCTGAAATGTGGTGGGCCTGCTCGAGGAAATCAGCGACCTCATCCGGCTGCGTGACTCGGACCAGTTTCTTGTTGCCGAATTGACGCACTCGTTTCCGAAACTTCTTGCGAGTTGATGTGGAAAACTTGGACCAGTAGTCAGCCGCGTTTTCCAGAAACTGAATTCGGAACCGTTCCTGAGTGCCGTTCGGAACATACATCCGCGCCCTCCGGGGATCGACATTCGACAGTGCCGTCCAAAGCGGATCGTGATCCTCCAGGTCTTCCACAAGCAGAAAGCTCACCCCGCGTTTCGCGACGAAATCGGCCGTTTCTTCGAGAAGCAACTGCGTGACGCGGTCGTCACCATTCCCGAGAAATCGATTGCCGGCGAGACGGTATCCGTTCAAATTCCAACTCGGAACAGTCTTCGCAATTTCTCGAGAACCAATTGTTTTCGGCATGAGAATCCCGAGTCCGATGCATTCACTCTCGGATCGACACATGACTGAAAACGCGGGACGACTCCGTTCGATTTCGGAACTTGTCAATTCCGCAATAATGTGATCGGGATGCTGGCTAATTTTGGCGCCAGAATCATTCTCGAAGAATCGAAGCCAATCCCAGTACAATTCGGATGCATGTTCGCACACGGACGTATCGAGTTCGCAAAACTCAACTTCAAATCCACGGCTGCAGATTTGTCTGGCGTTTTCCGACGTGGTCGCAACAACAGTTGCCGCTTGATTCATCTCTTCAGTTTCCCGTGAGGTCAGGTCAATGACTGGAAAGTCCTATTGGTTCGTACAATCGATGGGTGACTACGATAATGTGATTGTGGTTTTCAACCTGCGAGCATTCACATTGGAGAATTGATACCCGACTTAGATATGGATGATGTCGGTACTCGAGGGCGAATTCTGCTTATGTTCTGGCAACTCCTCGACGACTCAATGCGCGGACGTAAAGGTCTTCGTATTTCGAAATCATTCCTTCAATGCTGAAGTGCCGCTCCACACGGCGGCGGCCAGCCTCTCCCATGTCGCGCCAATCTCGAGAGTTCTTACAAAGCCTGACGATGGCTTGAGCTAACGCCGTTGCATCGCTTGGTTCCACGATGTAACCGGTCTGACCGTCGGCCACGATCTCCGGACTTCCGCCGACGCGAGTGGCGATCGTCGGCAGCCCGACAGCCATCGCCTCGAGCAATGTCAGCGAGATTCCTTCGGTGACGGATGACGAGATGTACAGGCCCGACGACGCTAGTAGATCGGGCACATCCTGGCGTTCGCCAAGCAGTTCGACCGCTTCCTGCAGGTTCTGGTCCTCGATGATCTGCTCCAAATTGGCGCGCTCCGGCCCTGAGCCGACGATTCGCAATCGAAAATCGGGCAACTGCGTGAGCACCATCGGAATGGCTTCGAGTAATGTGGCAAAGTCTTTTTCCGGAACAAGCCGACCCACGGAAATGGCATGCGGGCAGTCGAGTGGACCATGGTAGTCGAATCGATCAATATCAATTCCATTCCAAATGCGCGTGATCTTATTGGCATCGAGGGGACCAAACTCGGAACAAAGTTCTGCAGCATCGTCGGACACTGCGACAACTTCATCGGAAAGCAAATTTGCGGTGCCGTACAGCAATCGCTGCTTCCAGTTCTCGCTCTTGTGACGCCCGTGTCGAGTCTGAATGACAACCGGAGTTCCGGCACATTTGGCCGCGATCGATGCATAGATGTGAGGAAAGGGATTGTGCGTGTGGACGACATCAAATTGTCGTTCTCGAAAAATGCGAACTAAGGCCCGCAATTTTTTAAGCTTGCCGACTTCAGATTCGAGCGACCAAACTCGGCACTCAGCCCGTTCGATATCTTCGGCCGGTGTTCCGGCATCGGTGAGTGTGACAAATTCCAATTCGAAACGCGCTTGGTCGTGTCGCCTGGCATACTCGACAAGGAGTCGCTCCAATCCGCCGGTTCGCAGCGTCAAACTGACGTGACATACACGCGTTGACGTGCGTTGTAGTTTGCCTGTCGAATCTGACGATTGCGCTTGTTCGAGAAGTGATGTTTTCATAATCAATCAACTCATTAAAAGGACGAGGAATCAGCGGCCGATTGACCGAGCCCTCATCAATTGCCAACAGATTTCGCCGATTTGTTCGCCGTCCGGCTGAAAAGCCGCCTCCACAACCTTTTAAGCGTACGTGCATACGTTAAGACTTTGAATTTCCACCGTGGTCGCTGAATCGAGACCCAGGACAGGGTCTGTTGATCGGTCGAAAGGCTTTGCTTGTACCGCATTTCTCCGGCAAGAAAATCGTACGCATCGAATCCCCGGCTTAGCGCCTCTTCGATACATAAGTATTGAACGACCAACCCGGGGCTGATATTCGGGAGTGATTCGGCCCAACCGCATTGATAAAGCAATAGTCGACTGTCGTTGACGAACAGTTGGACACAACCGATCACTTGGTCTTGCCGACGAACTCGGAAGAGCACGACCTTTCTCTCGGCGAACAATTGCTTGAGCATGGCCGTGTGAAAGTTCACAAAGCGCGTGCAGTCGTAAACTCCTGGCTGGCCGACATTCGTCCAGCGTTGTTGATGGAGCCGAATCATGTCGGCAAAGATCGATTCCGCTTCCTCCATCGACTCCGCCCAATCCATTTCGAGCGGCTGCAGAGCATTCAGCGCGCGTCGGATCGCCTTCCGTGTCGACTTTCCCAAGTTTGAGATCGGTTCACAGCTGGTTTCACGTGCGACTGCAAGATCGAAATAGCGGCTCGCTTGCTGCTGAATATGGATGTCGTGTTTGGTGGAGGTCGACGAGGAACGGCAACAGCCACTTTCTATTGAATGAATAAATCGATCAGCCGCACTCGAATCGAAACCATCGAGTCGAAATTCATCCCATGTCGGATCGCGAACGATCTCTTCCAGCAATCGACAACAGAATTCATCACGGTCCGTTTCCGCCACGAGAATATCGTTATATTCGACGCAAACGGACGAGGACTCCGGCTCGCCCGCCGTTCCCAGATGTTTTGTGCGCATTCGGAAGGGTCCGTCGAGCTGATCGATGCCGTCGGTAATCAGCGCAATCGCTTTGATCTCGCCGTCGCGGCGGCCCAACACAAATTGTGCGGGAACTAAATCGCCGTAATGCTCGAGCCACGTTCGAACCCATGCGGCCGAATTCATAATCGTGTGCGAGCCGAGTTCCTGTTCCAATTCCTGCCATTGCAACAGGATCGATGCAGACTCCTCCGATGGATACCACTCCAGCGCCAGCGGCTGAAGTTGTGCATCGGTTTGCGATTCACTGAAGCTCAACGAATTCAAGTTGTCTTCGGTAACAGTATTCATTTGCGTCGAATTCTCCGACCAGATTTGTTCGTATTGGCTACGTGTACCACTCTCCGCGTTTCGTAAGTTCCGAAGTATTAACTTGAGGTCGACAATTCAGTTTCTGACGTTTCTTGTTGGTCCGGCTCACGGTCAGATTCCTTTTCCGTTCGATCGCTCGCATCCCTGTTTGTCAGCATGGAAAGGGCGGTCCGACAAGACAGTCCCATCGATGCGATTCGGCCCAAAATGCTGTTGGGCACCGCGAAGTACGTGTCGAGAGAATCTTGGTACGATGCCCCCCACAGTCGCTTATAGTGCAGTTCCCCACTGCCAAAATCGAAAGTGCGGACCCCGCGGCTCATCGAGTCCTCGATCATGTACCGATACAGCGTCGAACCTGTTCGGTGATCTTTCACGGCTTCGTCATAGTTATTGGCCGTGACGTAACAGACGGGCCCTGACGTCAGCGTGAAGCAAAAGCTGACTGGCTGACCGTCGATCGACATCATCCAGCAATCAACCTGATCGTTGGGTGATAATGTCTCGTTGATCAGTCGACTCCACATCTCTCGGTGGGCCGAACCGACGAACCGCATCTTTCCGCCGTCTCGCTCGACGAGCCAAGATCGCTGTTCGATAGAAGCCAATTGGTCAAGCATCAATTCGGTTTCGCTGGGTGACGGTTGGCGAAAATGTTTGATCGCCACATCACCGGCGCGGCCCGTTCGACGCTCGTAATAGCCGATTTTTCGAAAGAATTTCCCGCCGAGGACTTCCGTTTTGTAATCGTCCCAGGTATCCGGAGTATGAGTGATCGCCAATGGCTCAATCATCCGCCGCCGCAGGAATGTTCGACTATCGCGCAACGATTCGATCAACGCAGCTGTTGCATCGGCGGATCGAACACACGGCCCAATCTGCACCAACGGCCAGCTCGTTGTCGCAATGTACCGACCGATCGCCCGGCCCGCTTCTGTCTCGAAATCTTGAGCCGCCACGATGGTTCGCCACGGTTGATGATTCCCCGCAAACGCATGAGCATTGATCGGGCCCACACGAATCTGGGCAATCGGCAAGACTCCTTGGAGAATCCCTTGCGAGTCGCGCGCAACGACGACATTCATCTTTCCGGTCCAGCGACCGTTCGTCCCCCACGTGTGCGACCAAACCGAGTACCAGGCCGGCCCGAAGAGTTGATGTTCCGGCCGAACTCTTCCCATGAGTTCGCACCACTCTTTCCAAAGTAAGTCGCCATCAGTTAGTGAGTCGATCTGCTCACATTTGAGCATCGGTCAACCTTTCTTTATGAGTCAATTGGTCCGGTAGTCCGAGATTGGAAGTATTTGGAAACATGCAAAAATGCGCACCAGGCTGCAGTCAGGATGACTCCACCACCGACTGAAACGATTGCCAATTCCACCCAACCCGCAGGGATGACAAACGTCGATGTGACGACAAAGGAATAGAGCCACAACGCAACCAACGGAAACAGCATTGGCGCTAATGCGGTTCGCACGAGTCGTCCCAGATCGATGCCAAGCTTGTTCATCCCGTAGGGCAGCAGGACAAATAGCTCGACGACAATCGTGGGTATGGCAGTACCCAGGGCAATTCCCAGCAGCCCCAGCGGGTGCAGCAGAATCAGACTTAGAACGATGTTGGCGACAGCTTCGGCAACGTGAACCAACGCGGGAAATCGAACATGACCCATGCCGAACAGCACTTGCCGCATCACCCCCATCGGGTTGGCGATAATTCGCGAACCCAACAAAACGAGCAGGATGACGTGGCTCGACTCGTAACCAGGGCCCACCCAGGTTTCGAAGGCGTGCGTGCCGAAAAATCCCGCGCCGATAAAGGCCCCCATCGATAGTACGAATGCAAAAGTGATCCCACGAAGTACAAGTTGCTGTAATGAGGAATATTCCGTTTGGGCATGCAACTCGCCTGCGCGCGGCATCGATATCGTCCCGATCGCCTGGATCGGCATCGCGATGAATTGGCACAACCGCGCCGCCAAGTAGTAGGGCACGATTGCTTTGGCACCGAAGATCAGGCCAATCACGATGGTATCGGTCGCGTTGATTAGCAAAATCGCTGCCGTGTTGAGGAAGGCAAAAAGACTAAACGAGCAGCATTCGCGCAAGACAGGCCGATCAAAGTAACGAGGCCGAATCGACAGTTCCGGAAGCAGCCGAAACGCTAGAACGACGTTCGCCAAATTCTCAAACAGCGTGATAGCAAAGTAGATCAATGCCAGAGTCAGCAGTCCGTATTCCCCTTGCAGGAATCCGAAGGTCAGTCCAAGGCGAATCCCACAACACACGAACTGGAGACCGCCATCGAGGTCGAACCGTTGTATTCCTTCCAACACACCGCCAAAGACGCTACCAACTAATCCCACGGCGATGTTCAATCCGAGAATGACAATCACTGCGCGTATCTCGAATATCAGTTCGCCTTCCCAATCATGCAGCCAGGGAGCCAACCAAGCGACAACCCCAGCCACGACCATGGTGACGGCGGCCATTCCGGCAAAAATGGCAAATATGACGTTCACCGTTTGATTCATGCGGTCGAATTCTTTTCGCGCATGATGGGTGGCCACATAGCGGCTGACGGTTTCGCCGAATCCCAAATACAACAACGAGGAATAGCCGGCGATCGAATTTAAGAATACCCACAGGCCATAAGTTTCGTCGCCTATGGTGTGCAGAATGTATGGCATAAGCACCAAGCCAGTGACCAGCGCAAGCCCGTGCCCACCCCACGTTGACAGCAAATTGATTTTGAGCTTCGGTCGAAAGCCCATGATTTCACCCGGCAAATACGCGTACAAATACGTTAATGGCGACAAACAACATGGCGCTGGCTGACGCCAAACGGAAAAGGTGCTTACGGTCCCAACTGACGAGCAAACATCGGGGATTGGCATGCATTCCAGCCAGATTGATGTAGGCTGCCGAAAGCCCCAGAATCATGTATGTCGGAACGACATAACATCGGGAAAGCGAAAGCATCCCGGTGCACCAACCGACAAGCATGGCCACCAAATAGGGATGGAATCGCTTAAACTGTTCATCTTCGAGTTCGAGATTCAAATCCTTTTGACGGTACAGCGCCAACGCTGCGAAAAAGAAACATCCAAAGTAAAACGTCCCGCCGACTAACCCCAACTCGACATAGGCATGGACGTACGAGTTATGCGCCACCAAACCGGCGACATCTGCATACATTCCCTCGCCGATCCCAAAGAGAATGTCAGCAGACCGAATTTCGGCTAATCCCTCGCGCCACAGTTCGATTCGCGCATGCCCAGTGCCGTCGCCGATGCTGATGTCCGCCTGCCGGCCGGCGATAAACGGGAGCAAACACAAACCTGCCAAGGCACCGACGAAAGCCGTCCGACCGCCGAAGCGGCACAGCAACAACGCCATTCCAGCACCACCGGCAGTCAGCAGTCCACCGCGGGAACGTGTCAATAAAAGTCCGACCGTCAGGATCGCCATGGGAACGAGCCAGGCCAGTCGCAATCCCTTGAGAGTTTTGTCCGTCACAAAGTAAGCGCACAATACTCCTGACGCGACGATGACCAGAGAGATGTCGTTCGGGTCCTGAAAGATCCCGATGCCGCGCATTCGCCAAACGCGCATGTCCTTGCCGGTGACATCGATGCCATCTCGATCCGAGACGTGCTTGATGAACTCAAAATCGTGCCAATTCAGGTAATCG